>JASHUH010000465.1 GCA_030040115.1 Acidobacteriaceae bacterium
GCCCCCGGAGACGGCCCTTCGTCGCCGGGGTTGAGGCGCGTGGGCCGCTTTTATCTCGACATGCATCCCCGTGAGGGCAAGGACAAATGGTTTTCCGCCGCCCCCGTCGTCACCGGCGTCCGGGGTCGTAACTTACCCGAAGCCGCGCTCATCTGCAACTTCCCCAGGAGCAGCGAAACCGATCCGGGCCTTCTGCAATACTCCGACGTGGTTACCTGCTTCCACGAATTCGGCCACCTGATGCACGCCATCATCGGCGGCCACACCGAGTGGGCGGGAATCTCCGGCTTCGCCACCGAAGGCGACTTCATCGAAGTCCCCTCGCAGATGCTGGAAGAGTTCTTTCGCGACGAGAAGCTGTTGCAGTCTTTCGCCAGGCATTACCAAACCGGCGCAGTTCTACCCCTGGAACTGATCCGCAACCTGAAGCGCGCCGGCGCCTTCGGCCGCGCCGACTGGATGCGCTCCCAGCTTTACTACACCACCCTTTCCCTCGATCTCCACGACCAGGACCCGGCAATTATCGATCTGGACGCCATTACCGAGCGGCTGCACACCTCGTTCCAGCCTTGGACATGGGTTGACGGCAACCGCATGTACGCAAGTTTCGGGCACCTTACCGGCTACTCGTCCAACTACTACACGTACGCCTTCGACAAGGTGATCGCCCTCGATTTTTTTGCGCAATTCGCCCCCCGGAACCTGCTGGCCTGCGATGCCGGCGCGCGCTATCGCAAAACGGTCCTGGAGCAGGGCGGCTCCAAGCCGGGCCGGCAAATGGTGCGCGATTTCCTGGGTCGCGACGAGCAGTTTGCCGCCCTTTCCCAGTGGCTCAACGAGGAGTTCGAAGAGGGGCGGGTTTGGACCGCGGGTTCGTTGGGCGGTTCGCCCCCGTCCGATGCCGGAGTATTGTGAGCCTCCGCATGCGACCGGCAATGGCCGCATCGCGGTCAGCCGTGCGGGTGCTACCCCAAGGGAATGGCTGTCACGCCTTCAAAAGAGCCGATCGCCGATCCGGGCGCACCGGTTTGCCGTTGATCGATTTGTTGCGATGATGGGCTACAATCTCTTTCCGAAAGAGGAGATTTCCCATGAAAATTGGAGTGCTGGGATCGGGTGGCGTGGCGAAGACGTTGGCGAGCGGCTTCCTCAAACACGGTCACGAAGTGAGCATTGGCTCGCGCACGCCTGAGAAACTGGCCGGCTGGGCAGCCGAGAACCCCAAGGCATCCACGGGAACCTTTGCCGAGGCCGCCCGCTTCGGATCGCTGGTCGTGCTCGCCGTCAAAGGTCGAGCCGCAGCCGAAGCCCTGCGGCTCGCCGGCGCGGACAATCTGAAGGCCAAACCGGTAATCGACACCTGCAATCCGATCGAAGACGCCCCGCCGGAAAACGGCGTCCTGCGTTTCTTCACGCCCATGAACGAGTCGCTGATGGAGCACTTGCAGCGCGAATTTTCTGAGGCGCACCTGGTCAAAGCCTTCAATTCCGTGGGCAGCGCGCGTATGGTCGATCCGCACTTCGCCGCTGGCAAGCCCACCATGTTCATCTGCGGCAATAATGAAGGAGCCAAAAAAACCGTGGCCGCCGTACTCGACGAGATTGGTTGGGATACAGTGGACATGGGCGGCGCCGAAGCGGCGCGCGCCATTGAATCTTTGTGCATGTTGTGGTGCATCCCCGGCTTTCTCCACAACCAGTGGACGCACGCCTTCAAGCTCCTCGAATCATGAGCGCGAGCACAAGATCGGCCGATGCCGCCCAGGAATATGGCCGGGCTGCGCTGCGATCCATCGAAAACTAGAAATGCTGGTTGAGGTTTTGGGGAAAAATTGATTCGGTCAACGAACTGGGACTGGTAGGCTAGAGTTGATGACCCGGAGTTGGCGGGCGGGGAATTTTGCATCCCGCCTCGCGCACGAATACCTGGGCTCTGATGCGCGAGGTCGGCCTCCCGCCCATTCCGCCTCCCCGGAGCGCCTTTTCCCTGGACTGCCTGGCCCGAGACAGAACGTGGTCCGCATGGCAGCCTTGTCCAGAGGCCTTGAGAAAGCTGCCACGGAATCGAGGGAAACGATGGAACAAGATTTGGACCAGACCATTGCGTTGCTCGCCCGCACGCCGGCGTCGCTCGACGCGCTGCTGCGCGGGCTCCCGCAGCCTTGGACGATCCTCAATGAGGGGGGTGACACCTGGAGCGCGTTCGAGGTCATGGCTCACTTGAATTTCGTCGAGCGCATGGACTGGATGCCCCGCGTGCGCATGCTGCTCGAATTGGGCGAAACACCGACCTTCCCGCCCGTTGACCGCAACAGACACCTGGAGGGAACTGAAGGCAAATCGATAGAAGAGTTGTTGGACGAGTTCGTCGGCCTGCGCGCGGAAAGTCTCGTGACTCTGGTGAATCTCAAATTGCGCCCGGGCGACATGGCGCGGCGCGGTCGTCATCCTCTGCTTGGAGAGGTGACGTTGTCGGAGTTGCTCGCCGCCTGGGCGATGCACGATTTGACCCATCTGCACCAGATTTCGAGAATTCTGGCCTATCGATACCGCGATGCCGTGGGGCCCTGGACGAAGTTCCTGGGCGTCATGCAATGCGCGGGACACAGCGCAGCCGCATAGAACCGGCCACCCTACGCCAGTTCACCCGTCGATGATGTTTTCTTGAATGTCAGCATCGCAGCAGTTCCGCGGCAAATGGGCGCTCGTCACCGGAGCCAGTTCCGGCATTGGCGCCGCGTTTGCGCGCGAACTCGCCACCCACGGCGCCAAGCTCATTCTCACCGCGCGCCGCAAAGACCGTCTCGAGGCCTTGGCCGCACGATTGACCGCGGCTGGCGCCGAGACCCTCACCGTGGTCGCCGATCTGAACGATCCCGCCGCGCCTCAGCAAATTTACGACGCCACGGAAGGCGCCGGCCTCGCCGTCGACATCCTCATCAACAACGCCGGCCTGGGCCAGTACGGCGCCTTTTACTTGAGCCCGGCGGAACAGGAGCTGAGCCAGGTCCGCGTGAACTGCGAGGCTGTGGTCCGCCTCACCCGCCTGTTTCTCCCGCGCATGGTCGAGCGGCGCCGCGGATGGGTGCTCATCGTCGCGTCCACGGCCAGTTTCCAGCCCATCCCCTACATCAGCACGTATGCCGCCACCAAAGTCTTCGACCGCTTCTTCGCTCTCGGCCTGGCCGCCGAGGTCGCCCGCTTCGACGTCAAAGTGACTGCTCTATGCCCCGGACCCACCGAAAGCGAATTCTTCGATGTCGCTCATGCCTCGATGTTCAAGCGCGGAGCGCAACCGGCCCAAGAAGTAGCCCGCCAGGCCGTCGCCGCTCTCGCCCGCGGCCGGCGCGTCGTGATTCCCAGCGCCAGGGGGCGTTTCACATCCTTCCTGGTCCGCTTTTTTCCTGTCGGGCTCATCACGCAAGTTATTGAAAAAGCAGCGCGGCCCAAACGGGAAACCTCCACCCCTTAACCTTCGAAAGCCGCCAGACGCGCACCCTATTTTCTTCCCATGCGCTTCTTTCGCGCCGGGCGCTCCAGGCGCGCTTCCTTCTCACCCTTCTTTTCGCCTTCATGAATGATCGCAATGGGTCCGGTGTCAGCACCGATGCGCTTCACCACCGTCTCGATCATCTCGTACTCAATCGTCCGTGGAGCCGCAGGCCGGGTCACTCCTGTCGCGGGATCGGTCTTTACGTCGTCGTTGCCGGCCAGTTCAAAGCTGAACGCCGGAACCGCGCCTTTGGGCGTTTGCGCCGTGAAAACCTTGACGGGCAGGAAACCTTGAATGGGGTGCAACCGGAAGCCGGTTTCGTAACGATGGTGAATCCGGCTCCACGTGAAAACCCGAATCTCGTCGAAATCGAAGGGCTCGCCCGAATGAATTGGCCCCAGCACGGTGAGATACTCGGGAACCTCGTGATTGGGCGTATTGGCTTCCGGGTCATTGACCTTCGCGAGCTCCCAGCACCCGATAAAGCGCTGCCCTTCGCCGTATTGCAGAATCGCGTCCGGAACACTCACGTCCACCCGGCTGGCCAGCAGCCATCCCGTCCTGCCTTGGGCGTCTCGCGCCAACCACCAATCCTCCATCGGCGGAGGCGGCGCGGCCTGACCCACATCCGGTTGCTCCTTCTCCTCTTCATTGACCGGCTTGGGCTGCGCGAGCTGCGCCAGCAGAGCGTTGCCCGGAGCCGCGTTCCTGGGCACAGAAGCGCGCTCCAAAAGCTGCACCGGGGTGTCGCCTGCCAGCAGGTAAAAGCGCGGCGCATCCCGCCCCGGCGACAGGTGCATATACAGATCGTCGCGGAGGGTGGCGTTGGCGGCCGCGGGGTCGTCCTTGTGCTCGGCCGCCAGTTGCATAAACGCGTCATAAGTCTTCTGGTCGATCACCGCGTGGTCTTCGATCCAGCCAATCTCGTTTTTTGGCGTCTGGACCTTGTCGAAACGGTGGCCGTGCTCCAGCACCACCAGCGCCTGGCCGTTCTGGACTTCGGCTACGCGATTCGAAACTGCGGCGACCCGGTCGCGCAGGTACCATTGCCGCGCCGAAACATACACCTTTTCCGGCGGCGTGCGATTAAAATGGCTGCACCCGCACAAGATGGCGGCAAACGACAGGATCAGCAGAGAAAGCGCGCAGACCGTGCAGCGCTCGACGGCGGCCATGGGGGATTGGAATCGCGTCAACACAGCGATAGACGTTCTTCCTAAGGATAGCATCTCCCCGGATTCGCGGGTCTCGCCTCGAACTCCAGGAATCAATTCCGCCATCCACCCCGATCCCAGTTCGCGAATCCCCTGGTCCTTGGTCCCTGTTCTCTGCTTTCTGCTCTTCACGGCGCGACAATGGCGACGGGCGAACTTCCCGTGTTGGCCGTGCTTTGCGCGTCGAGCTTGCCGGGCGTCGTGCTGTCGAAGGTGTACCAGGAGAGATACGGGTTGCCCAGGGAGTTGATGGCAATTACGAAAGTGCTCGACGAGTCCTCGGCCAGCGCGTAGGGCTGGGTGCCCACGCCCGTAGTGATGGTGCTGCCCGCCGCAATGGAGTACGTCGAGCCGCTGCTGGTGACTGCGAATGAGGAAATATTGCCCGCAGTGCCTGTCCCCTGCCCGTTGGCGACATAGACGTAGCCGCTGGAGGTAGGCAGAATGGCGTTCGGCGCCAGCCCGCCGCTGGCGATCGGCGACCCGGTGGCCGCGGTGAGCGACGCGCCGCCCAGAGAACTATAGAGATAGGCGAACAAAGCTCCCGAAGTTCCCGCGGAATCGGCGTTGGTTTCACCGATATAGAACAGGTCGCCGGAAGGATCGACGGCTACCGAGAGGGCTTCGGCGTTGGTGTTGGCCACCTTCACCACGGTTCCGGTAGCGTCGAAGGGATTGGTCGTTCCAGTAGCGCTCGCATTAAAGGGGACGACGATGGTTCCCCCCGCGCCGAGGGCCACAAAAACGTATTTGTCGTCCGGCGAGATGGCCATTTTTCCGTTTTGCACCGAGCCGTTGGCCACCGAATACGATTGGGTCAGCTCGGTTCCGTTGTCGGCGCCGGTGGAAGAGTTAAGAGGAACGGCGGCCAGCGTGACCCCGCTGGTGGCCTGAAGGGCCTCAATCAGCCAGGTCCCGCTGGTGTCCACCTGGATGGCCAGAGCCGCCACGTCCTGCGAAACCTGCACCGCAGTTCCCAGCGACCCGCTGGTGACGGGATAGACGTAGACCCCGGCAATGGTGCTCACGTAGAGATAATTGCCGCTCGGAGACATGCCCATCGCATAAGGCGTGCTTTCCGCGGTCCACGGGCTGCCGGAGAGCGCGGTGAGTGTGGTCCCGGAAGTGATCGACTCGCCCAGAATCTGCGGTGTGGTTCCAGAGTTCAGAATGTAGAAATCGCCGCTCGTTGCCGTCGAGCAGTCGGTGGTGCAAGTGGTGCTGCTCGAGCTGCTCGGCGCCTGCCAGAAATCACCGCATCCGGTCAGGAATGGAGCCGCCACAAGCGCCACTCGCACCCATTTTCCGAGCTTCATTGTCTTTCTTCTCCCATGTGAGCGCGGTCAGAGCCCGTGGGTTCATCCTTTGCCCAAGAAGGCGCACCGGCTCGGCGCAAAGGCTGCCATCCAGGGGTTCCGACACGCACGGCTGTACCCTCGGAAAGACGCAGGCTGTTCGCAAATCGCTCGGAGGAAACGAGAAGTCGACGGCTGGGTCAATCAAGCGCCGCCACTCCTCCGGTTCGCCGGAGCACGTGCGATCGCCTGCGCCATCTCGCTGCCCTGCTTCAAGATCATGTCATTCGAATTCTTTGGAGCGGCTCAGGCCGCCACGCGGAGTTAGCGCGCAGCCAGGGCTTCCGGGGAGAAAGCGCACTCGGGCAGCGCGCCCACTTCCGCAGCCATGCGGAAAAACAGGCGCATGCCTTCCAGGCATTCCTCGTCGAGCACGTAGTGAATGTTGGTTTCGAGATAGGTGCGAATCGTGTCTTCGGGAATCGGCAGCCGTGCGGACCACTCGGCGGCGAGCGTCTCGATATGCTCCACGCCGTGATCGCGCGACCGGATGAAATCCTCTGCAATACTCTCGTCCAAAGCGTTGCCGCGCGCAGCGCTGCTGCATGCAATGCCCCAGACAGCGGAAACGAAGGGATGGCCGGTCATCGCGCGCCATTGATGGGCCAGATCGTGATACACCAGTTCCTCGCCGGTGCGCTCGAAGCGGTTGAACTGCTCTTCGAGGGCGAGCAGCGCCGGATCGCCGATAATGATGGCGGCGTCGGCGCGGTCCAGCATCGCGTCCAGGTCTGCCGCCAAAGGCAGGAACGGAATCTGCGGATTGCCCCACATGTGAAACAGGATGCGCGCGTAAACCAGCGTGGTGCGGCTGGCGGTGTCGGCAGCCACTGTGCGCACCGCAGCGAAAGGCTGCGCGGCGCGGCGGACCAGCAACAGCGAACGCACCCGGTCCTTCGAAGCGATGGTGCAGCCGGGCAGAATGCGCAGACCCGGACTCGTGGCCAGCGACGCGATCGGAACCAGGCCAATATCCGCCCGCCCCGTGGCCAGGCGATTGGCGCATTCGGAGGGCGTCATTCGCTCGACGCGATAGCGGCGGCCAAGTACCGCATCGAGCGGCGGGTGCTCGAAATCCCACATCAGGGGAGCGGGATTGAGAAAGCCGACCGCGGCGATGCGCAGACGCGGATCTTGCTGATCGCTCACGCTCTTAGAGTACCAACTCCAGCCCCCGGCACTGCAGTATCGGGAAGCACAGGAGCGCCTGGCGCAGAGCCCCGCGCCGCTTCTTGACCTCACGCAAAGAATGAACGGCTCCGCCAGGGTCAGGCGAAGTGGATTCTCTCTATTTCGCAGGCGAAAGCGCTGTGGTCGAACGGAACGATGAAGTGCTCGAAAAAGTCATTCATGCCCAGAAGCGCCGCAACGGGAAGGTTGTCTTTGAACGCGGCTGTGATCCTTACGGGGTCCGCCAGGAACAAAAGAGCGATAGGCTCAACGCCGTTCAATCCGTATCGCCCTACGGTGCAGGGCAAACGCATTTCAAAACATCTCCAAGAGTCTGAATAAGAACCGGTCATCCCATCCGGCCCGTTTGAATTTTCCGCGCATGGAGCCTTTGGCCCCCTCTTTTTGCATGGCGTTGATCACCATGTGACGCAGCACGGCCAGGTTGTGCGCTCCATTTCCG
>JASHUH010000466.1 GCA_030040115.1 Acidobacteriaceae bacterium
AAGGAGCCATGCCCGACGTTGAAGACGCGCGCGCTGCCGGCTATCGTTTTTTGCGCTCTCGCGGTCATGGCTCCAAGCCAGCAAGCGCCGCAGCTTGCGCCACCGCAGGCGGGGTATAGTTTTCCCGAGCGGCAGACTCTCACTTACGCTGTGGACTGGCGCGTTTTTCCCGCTGGCGTGGCCACCATTCACTTTCAGGCTGCCGGCGACCGGGAGCAGATTTCTGCTATTGCTGAAACCATTGGCGCCATCAACCTGCTCTTCCACGTCAGCGACCGTTTTCAATCGACGTTCGACCGTGGGAACGGCTGCAGCTATCAGTTTGACAAGCAGACAGTGGAAGGCCGGCGCCAGGTCAACGCCACGCTGCGCCTCGACTACGCCCAATCGAAAGCCTATCTTGCTCAAAAGAACCTGGTTAGCGGTCAAGACAAGGACATCGAAACGCCCATTCATAGCTGCCTCACCGACCTGCTCTCGGGAATTTTTTACGCCGCCTCGCAGCCTCTGGTGTTGGGGCATGATTTCGTCCTGCCGGTGTTCGACGCTCAGCACACCATTCCGGTGACCATGAAAGTGGAAGCGCGCGAGGAAATTAAGACCCCGCTCGGAACGTACAAAACCCTGCGCGTCCAGCCGACCGCCGATGCGGGCGTGGTGAAGAATAGGGGCGATATCTGGATCTGGTATACCGATGACCAGCGGCATCTCCCCGTCCAGATGCGCGCCCGCCTGTTCTGGGGCACGATCACTTTTCGGCTCTCCGGCGATGACAATAATCGATAGAGGGGGGCGCAATCTCACCGCGTGGTGTCAAATAGGCCTGATGAGCCTATCCCGGGCGGGCCGGGCCCATCTAAATCAATAGGAGTCTTACCCATGCCGGAGGTTTTGCTCCGCCATCCCCGACTTGCCGCGTCCGGTGCGCGCCTCGCCCTCAGTCGTCTCGCCCCGGATACTTTTCAATCGGAGATTCGCGCCATGACCGCGGATTGCGAGCGCATGGGCGGCATCAATCTGGCTCAGGGCGTGTGCGACACCCCGGTTCCCTCGATTGTGGAAGCCGCGGCCATTGAGGCCATCCGCTCAGGCCAGAACACCTACACCCGCTGCGACGGAATTGACCGCCTGCGCCAGGCTATCGCCCAAAAGCAGCTCCGCGATTACGGCCTGAGCTACGACCCGGAGCGCGAAGTCATGGCATCCCTGGGCGCCACGGCGGGCCTGCACGCGGCGATGATGGCGGTGCTCAATCCCGGCGACGAGGTGATTCTCTTCGAGCCCTTCTACGGCTATCACGTGAACACGCTCAAAACCCAGGGCGTCACGCCGATCCTGGTCGCCCTTGCGGAGCCGGATTGGCAGCTCGACATGGACGCCTTGCGCGCCGCCATCACTTCCCGCACCCGCGCCATCCTCGTCAACACACCCGCCAACCCCAGCGGCAAAATCTTTACCCTGCCTGAAATCCAGGCCGTGGCCGATCTCGCCATCGAGCACGATCTGTTTGTCATCACCGACGAGATCTACGAGTATTTCGTCTACGATGACGCGCGCCACATTTGCCCGGCAAGCCTCCCGGGCATGCGCGAGCGCACCATCGTGGTTTCCGGCTTCAGCAAAACGTTTTCGATTACCGGGTGGCGCGTGGGCTACGCTGTCGCCGACGCCCGCTGGATGCCCGCCATCGCCCACTTCCACGATCTGACGTTCGTGTGCTCGCCGGCGCCCTTTCAGCACGGCGTCGCGGCCGGCCTGGAACAACTCCCGCCGGGCTTTTACCGGCAGATCGCCGCCGACCACCAAGCCAAGCGGGAGCGGCTCAAAGGCGCTCTCGAAAACGCCGGCCTCGAGCCCTCCACGCCGCCCGGAGCGTATTACATCCTGGCTCGCGCTGCCCGCCTGCCCGGCAAAGCCGCCGTCGAAAAGGCGCGCCGCTTGATGGCCGCCACGGGAATCGCGTCCGTCGCCGGAACCGCTTTCTTCCGCCCCGGCCGCGGCGAAAACCTGCTCCGCTTCTGCTTCGCTAAGCAGGATGCGGAGCTCGAGGAGGCTTGCGCGCGATTGCGCAAGCTGTAAGTTCAGCCATGAAGGCGACCGCTTAAGCCGCTTACCGCCCGCACCTTACGCCAATGTCCACATAACGCGCCAGTTTTGCAGGCGCATTCGCGCCGCTCCGGCTGCTACTCTTGAATCCGCGGTGCACAGCCAGGGCCGATTTACGCTTGGGGATCGCACGGCGGTCTTTTCATCACGCGAAGCTCCCGGCGAGACAGCCGCCCGCCAGCGGCGCAGCCAACCTGGAAATGCGGAGGACGGCTTAGTATTGACAGCTTTATTTCCCAATCGGCAACCAAGGCGCGACGGCATCCTGCCATCTCAGGAGATCCTCGACTTCGTGGAAACGGGCATCATCTCCGCTCCCGGAATTTCTGAAGACCAGGTTCAGCCAGCCAGCATCGACCTCCGCCTCGCGCACGAGGCCTATCGCGTCCGCGCCAGTTTCCTGCCCGGGCGAGCCACCACCTTCCTCCATAAGGCGATCGCCAACGGGATGCTCAACAACACCATGGACATCTCGTCTCCGACCCTGCTCGAGCCGAACGTCATCTACGTCATTCCCTTGATGGAGAGCCTAGCTCTGCCCTCCGACGTTTTCGGCATCGCCAACCCCAAAAGCACCACCGGACGCCTGGACATTTTCACCCGCCTGATCACCGAGCATGGCGACGAGTTCGAGCGCGTGCGGCGCGGGTACCGCGGCAAGCTCTACATCGAAGTGGTCTCCCAGACCTTTCCCATCATTGTGCAGGCGGGCATGAAGCTGAATCAGCTCCGTTTCGGCCGCGGCAAGCTGGTGGTCGCAGGCGACGCCCGCCTCAAGCAGCTCGATCAGGGCTCGCTGCTTCTTGCCGCCGACGAATATGGCGGCCAGACCAATCTCATCGACCGCGGCCTGCGCGTGACTGTCGATCTCCAGGGCGTTGGCTCCGAGATCGTCGCTTACAAGGCCAATCGCTTCTCGCCGCCCATCGACCTCGGCAAAATCGATTATTACGAGGTGGCCGATTTCTGGACTCCGATCTACCGCAACGAGAGGCTTCAATTTGTCCTGGAACCGAACGAGTTCTACATTTTGGCCTCGAAACAGCGTGTCCGGGTCCCCGCCGACCTGGCCGCTGAGATGCTTCCCTATGACTTGGCCACGCAGGAATTCCGCGTTCACTACGCGGGCTTTTTCGATCCCGGTTTCGGTTACGGAAACCAGGGAGAGATTCCCGGCACACGGGCGGTGCTCGAAGTGCGGGCGAGTCAAATTCCCATTCTGCTCGAAGACGATCAGTTCATCGGCCGTCTGCATTACTTCAACATGGCCGCCAAGCCCGATAAGATCTACGGCGGAGTGATCGGATCGTCCTATCAGCAGCAGGGTTTGGCCCTGAGCAAGCAGTTCAAACGCGCGCAGCAACCGCGATTGGATGACGCGACAAAGGGCTCCGGAGTACAGTTGCCGCGGCCGGCAAGCTCGCCTCGCGGCCAGCGCGAGACATCGCCAGGACCCGACGCAGAAGACGATGAAGCCGTCCCTGCATTGGACTTCGCGTCCAGGGTTCCGAACGAGCACGCGTAAACTGCTCAAAACCCTCACCTCAAAATTCATCCGGACTGAGAAGCGGCGCGGCAGTTGGATTTTGGGGGCAGCGCACCCTTTCTTCGCCGCTTTGCTGCAGCATCGAAAGTCCCCCATGAGTTTGGGACCCTGGATGCATGAGCTGAAGCCGTTTCTTTCCATCGCGCCGTCGAGGTGAGTCCCACTCCCGAACGGGAGCTCGCGGCGCCGGCGATGATAGCCTCAAAAGTTATGGCGAAAATGTCCCAAGGGGACGATCGGGCCGATTATCTGGTGATGGGGGCGGGGGTTGCCGGGCTGCGCGCGGCCATCGAACTGGCCGGGCATGGCGAAGTGCTGGTGGTCACCAAGGAGTCCCTGGGAGAATCGAATACCTACTATGCGCAAGGCGGCATCGCGGTGGCCATGGAGGGCGACGAAGACGTGGCTCTGCACCTGGAAGACACCATCAACGCCGGCGATGGCCTGGTTTACCGGCCGGCGGCCGAGGCGC
>JASHUH010000467.1 GCA_030040115.1 Acidobacteriaceae bacterium
ACAACAGCGTGCGCAGCAAGGCCTCGACGGAATCAAAACCGCGCAAACGCCTCACCGCCCCACTGCTGCGCCCCTCCTGCTCCCAACCAGCGGGAAATAAACCTAGAAGAACCTGCCAATCTTCCATCTCCGGCATGCACCGAAGCCTACCTCAGTTCCTCGAACACGTCAAGCGTTATCTTAGCGCTTATAGGGGATGTCACTAAATGAGCTACTTTTGGCCTGCCTCGCACGTTGCGCCGCGAGGCCAATGGGGCACGCCGGTTCACTGCGAGGGCCATTCCTCCACCACGATGCCCAAATCGTTGAGCTGGCGGATCACGGCTTCCAGGTTGCGCCGCATTTTCGGCCGGTCCTTGGGCGCGGCGTCCTGGGACTCGACCACCGCGATCACGCGCCCGTAGCGCCATGCCCCGGCCGGAATTGCGGCCACCGCTTTGTCCAGGTCCGCGAGCCGCACCTCGAGTTGCTGCCGGCGCGCCGACTCCGGCCGCAGCATGGTGTTCACCCCCAGCGTGCTGGGGTTCGCGTCGGGAAGAATCACCCGCAGCGACAGCATTTCGGGGCCGACCGAAAGAAAAGGATTGGCCCAGGAACCGGGATCATGGACGTCGCTATAGAGGCTTTTGGTGGGCAGCGGAATCAGGTCCAGTTCGGCGCGCTCCTCGTCCCGCTCGCTAGCCGTCGCCTGCGCCCGGTGTTCGGCGTTGACCGCGTTCTGCGCCACCCCTTTCACCGCCTGCTCCTCCTTGTGGCAGCCGGCGGCGGTGGCGGCCAGCCACACAACCGTGGCTAGAATCCCTATCCTTTGTGGGGAGTGAGTCACAAGCTAAGAATATCAGCATGCACGCTCTCCCAGCCGCCGGCGCGCCTTACCCAGCTTCTGCCGGCCGCCAAGCGCGAACGCGCCCGTCGCTTGGGCTGGAAGCTCGCGTAACCATTGCGCGTCGCGCATGCGCATCGTCGCCTTGTTGCAGCCGTTAGAATCGAAACATGATCAAGGGAATTGCGTTCTTGCGGCCTGCGGCCAGCGCGGAGGTCTATGACCGGTTGGCCGGCTTTTGCTCCGCGTTGGGCCTGGCCCCCGGCAAGAGCTGGCAGCGAGCGGATTCCCGCGGCGCAGCTTTTCAGGCGCCCATGGGCGCGCTCGAATTTGTTGACGGCCCCATGCCCTACGGCGCCGACCTGTTCGTCGAAGTCACCGCGCTTGACGCCGTCCATCAGGCTGCGGAGAGCTGGCTGCGCGCTCAGGGCGGCGACCTCGCCGCAGCCCGGCTCTCCGCCGTCGAAGAGACCGGCTGGAAGGCTCGCATTTTCCTGGTTGAGCCGGCCCCCGGTTTCAAGTTTGGTTTCTGGGCCTGGAGCGACCCGGCTAAAGGGAAGCCGATCGCCCTCGAAGGCGATCTCTCCGCCGAGGGCATGCGGCTCGCCATGGTGGTCTCGCGCTGGAACGCGGTGATTACCGACCGGCTGCTCGACGGCGCTCTCGATGCGCTGCTGCGCAGCGGCGCCGAGCGCCGCAACATCGAAGTGGCGCGTGTGCCCGGCGCATGGGAAATTCCCGCCGCCGCTCGCGTCATCGCCCACCGTGGCGAAGTAGACGCGATTGTGACCCTTGGCTGCCTGTTGCGCGGAGAAACCGCGCATTACGAGGCCATTTACAACGAGGTGGCGCGCGGTATCGGCCAGTCGCAGCAGGAAACCGGCATTCCGCACAGCTTCGGCGTGCTCACCTGCGAGACCCTCGAGCAGGCGCTCAACCGGGCCGGCGTAAAGGCCGGCAACAAGGGCTTCGAAGCCGCTGCCGCGGCCATCGAAATGGTGAGCCTCAAGCGCAAACTCCAGCGCCACGGCGGCGCGGCTTGAGCGCCGCGCAACATCGCAGCTCCAGGCGCCGCAAAGGGCGCGAACTGGCCATGCAGATGCTGTTTCAGTTCGAGATGGGCAAGCAGACCGCCGACGAGGTGCGCGCCACCTTTTGGAAAGCGGGGGATGAGGTTGAGCCGGCGGTGCGTGGCTTTGCCGAGGATCTGTTTCGTGTGGCCCTTGCTCGCCGCGACCAGATCGATGCGCTCATCGCCGCCCACTCCGCCCATTGGCGGATGGACCGGATGCCGGCCGTCGATCGCAATCTGTTGCGCATGGCCGTGGCCGAGATGCTCGGCTTCCGGGAGACGCCGTTCCCCATCGTGATCAACGAGGCGCTCGAAATTGGCCGGCGCTACGCCGCGGCGGAATCGATTAATTTCTTGAACGGCGTGTTGGACTCGATTGCCCGCAGCCTTATTTCCGCTTAGAAGCGCAGAGATTGCCGATGCTCTTCTCAACGTTTCTGGCGCCGTCCTCCACCGCCCAAAGCCGCTGCCTCCGCTACAATCGACCCGATGAGCGCCGCGGACCAGGCCAGCCATGCGGCTGGCGAAACCCATTTCACCTTTGGCCAGCGGCTTGTCCTCGCGCTCGTCCCTCGCCTCGTCTGGGCGCTCCTAAACATCGTCAGTCTCACTTGGACCTTTGAAACCATCGCCGAGGAAGGCGCCGTTGCGCTGCCCTTTGGCGAAGGCGCCGGGGCGGAGATTTACTGCTTCTGGCATCAGTGCGTGCTGCCCTGCGCCGTCTATTTTCGCCGCACCCATGCCACCATTCTCATCAGCCGCAGCTTCGATGGCGAACTGGTGACCCGCGTGTTGCGCCTCTTCGGCTTTCGCGCCGTGCGCGGCTCCAGCTCGCGCAGCGCGCATGAGGGGCTGCTGGGATTGAAGCAGGTGCTTGAAGAAGGGGGGCCGGCCATTTTCACCGCCGACGGCCCCCGCGGCCCCATTTACCGCACCAAGATGGGCCCCATCCGGCTGGCGCAACTGACCGGGGCCCCCATCGGCGCTTTTCATCTGGAGCCGCAGCGCGCATGGACGGCCCGCTCCTGGGATCGCTTCCTGATTCCCAAACCTTTCACCCGCATCGTGGTGAGTTGGGCGCGGCGCACCTCGGTTCCGGCCTACTTGGCGCCGCAGCAATTCGAGTCCAGGCGCGAGGAACTCAATGCCGCCATCGAGCGCGCCCGGTTGCGCGCCCTTGCATATTTCGGAAGGGCCGGCGCATGAGCGGGCCGGGCGCAGAAGGCGAGAGCATGAAAGGATTGCGTGTCGCCGACTTCGATTACGATTTGCCCGAGGAGTTGATTGCACAGCAGCCTCTGCCCGAGCGCGGCGAGAGCCGCATGTTAGTGATGGATCGCTCCACCGGCGCAGTGCGTGACGGCCGGTTTGCCCAGTTTCCGTCGCTCCTCAATCCAGGCGATTTGCTCGTCCTCAACGATAGCCGGGTGATTCCCGCGCGCCTCTATGCCCGCCGTACGCTGCGCCGCGAGCGCGAGAAACCCACGGGACGCATCGAGGTCATGCTCACCGAGCCGGCCGCCGAACCCAACCAATGGCGCGCGCTGGTGCGCCCGGGACGAAAAATCGCCATTGGCGAGCGGCTGGTGTTTCCCGCGCCCAGCGGCGAAATCGTGCTCCAGGCAGAGGTGCTCGAGCGCGGCCCGTTTGGCGAGCGACTGCTCGAATTCGCGCCGCCCCAAGACGCGACGGACGAGTTCTTCTCGATTCTCGACCACATTGGCCACGTCCCCCTGCCGCCCTACATTCATCGCACCGATGCAGACGCGGACCGCGAACGTTATCAGACCGTTTATGCGCGCGAACGGGGCTCTGTGGCCGCGCCGACCGCCGGCCTGCACTTCACCCGGCAAACCCTCGAAGCGATCGCCGCCCGCGGAGTGGAAATAGCGCGCGTCACGCTTCACGTGGGCCTGGGCACGTTCGCGCCCATTCGCGTCGAACACGTGGATGAAGTGCGCCTGCACCGCGAGCGGTATACGTTGAGCGCGGCCGCCGCCGATACGCTGAACCGCGCCGCGCGCGAGGGCCGGCGCATTGTCGCCGTGGGCACCACTGTGGTCCGCACGCTTGAATCCATTGCGCAGAAAATGGGGCCGAGCAAGCTCGAGCCGCACTCCGCCGCGACCGAAATCTTCATCTCGCCGGGCTTCGAGTTCCGCCTTGTGGGCGCATTGCTCACCAACTTTCATCTGCCGCAATCGAGCCTTTTGATGCTGGTCAGCGCCTTTGCCGGACGCGAGCGCATTCTGGCCGCATATCGCCACGCCGTCCAGGCGCGGTATCGCTTCTTCAGTTACGGCGACTGCATGTTCATCGCGTAACGACAGCCAGGCGCCGATCATCGCTGATCACCAACCACTGCTGACTGTTACACTCTCTACCGTGCCCGAACAAGCCAAGCCGCCCGTCTTTCTGCTCGACGCCATGTCGTTTATCTTTCGCGCCTACCACGCCATGCAGCGGTCGCGGCCCATGTCGACGCGCAGCGGATTGCCCACCGCGGCTACCTACGTCTTCGTCAACATGGTCAAAAAGCTGCGCCAGGATTTTGCTCCCAAATACTTCGCTGCCGTTTTCGATGTCAGTGGCGCGGTGTTTCGCGACGACCGCGCCAAGGCCATCGAGTCATTGAAGAAATGGAACTCCAAAACGAAGTGCTTTGAGGAAGTGGGCTACGAAGGCTATAAGGCCAAGCGCGAAGCCATGCCCGAAGACCTGCGCCGTCAGGTTCCATACATCCGACGTTCGCTTGAAGCGCTGCGCATTCCCATCCTCGAGGCGGAGGGCTTCGAGGCCGACGACGTCATCGGCA
>JASHUH010000468.1 GCA_030040115.1 Acidobacteriaceae bacterium
GCCCAGAAGAGCGTTCAGGAGTGAGGATTTCCCGCTGCTGACCCGGCCAAAGAGTGCAACCTCGAGGTCGTTGTCTTCAAGGCGATGCGCAAGAGAACCAACGCGCGCCCTGAACTCAACCAGACCATGTCTGGTGATGATTTCCTCGAGTTCGCGCAGCAGGCCTACATCATGCCCGGTTTGTTCCAGTTCCTCCAGGCGGGATTGCAGATTGGCGCCGAACTCCTGGCGAATATACCGCTGCATGCTCTGAACAACAGATCGTAGCTCGTGGACGACGCCGGTTAATTCGTCAACCGCGTTAGCTGGAACCGCGCCCGAGCCCCGCATGTAACTTGGCTTGAGTTCCTCCACTGCAATGTCGATGAACTCAAGATGGGTCAGAACAGACCGCGTGGCGGGAATTTCGGGCGATTCGGGCTTCATCTGTTGCCAGGCGAGCGTGCGCAAAAGCTGTTCGCGAATACGGCGAATGTGATCTTCCAACACACGCGCCTGGGCAGGTGTGATGTCGATAACGTGACGGGGGAAGGGGGAGGGCGAAGCGGTCTCGTTGAGTACCTGTTCCACTTCAACGAGCAGCCTGTCGATGTACGAACAAGTGATATACAGGCGCCGCTGTTGGGCGCTATTGAGCTCACCTTGGTTTCGTACTTCCGTGATCTCCTCTCCAAATTCGGGCATGGCTCCTCCAAGTAGCTGGCTTCGAGGAGTCATTTGCCCAAGTGAGCTATTCCGGTGGACTCCAACACCATGTGCAAATTCGTTACGCCTTTACGCCTTCACCGCCTTCTTTCGGCGTTCGTAGGCGTTGACTCCTGCGTAGCGCGCCTTGGATCCCAATTCGCGCTCGATTTCGAGCAGCCGGTTATACTTTGCGATTCGCTCGCCGCGACAAGGGGATCCGGTCTTGATCTGGCCCATGCCGACCGCAACCGCAAGATCGGCAATACTCGTGTCATCGGTCTCTCCAGAGCGGTGAGAGATCACCGCGCCGTAGCCGTTCACCCGCGCCATTTCGATGCACTCGAGGGTTTCGGTAACGGTTCCGATCTGGTTGAGCTTGATGAGAATCGCGTTGGCGATACCGTCCTTGATTCCCTTGCTGAAGATCTCTGGATTCGTGACGAAGTTGTCGTCTCCGACCAATTGAATCTGGCTGCCCAGCTCTTTCGTGATTGCCTGCCAGCCTGCATGGTCATCCTCGGCCATCCCGTCTTCGAGGGACCAGATTTCCGGGTATTTCTTGAGCCAACTCTTATAGAGCGCCACCATCTCGGTTGGAGATTTCCTGCTCTTATCGGATTTGGCGAAGACGTAGCTGCCTTCATCAAAGAATTCACTTGCCGCCGGATCGAGCATGATAACGATGTCCTTACCTGGCTTGTAGCCGGCCTTCTGTATCGCTTCAAGAATCAGTTCGACGGGCTCTTCATTGGACTTCAATTGCGGGGCAAACCCACCTTCATCGCCAACCCCGGTGCTGTAGCCCTTCTTTGTCAGCACTGCCTTCAGTGCGTGGAACGTCTCAGCGGAAGCACGCAGCGCCTCGCTGAATGAAGGAAGCCCAACAGGCGAAATCATGAACTCCTGGAAATCGACGTTGCTGTCGGCGTGTTTGCCGCCATTCAACACGTTGAGACCGGGAGTGGGCAAGAGATTGGCGGGCTTGTCCACAAGAGTCGCATAGAGCGGCGATCCATGATCTTTGGCTGCTGCATGGGCCACCGCGAGGGAGACGCCCAGAATCGCGTTGGCGCCGAGGCGGCCTTTATTCGGCGTTCCGTCGAGTTCGCAGAGTCTTTTGTCGAGTCCCTTTTGATCATTGGCATCGAAGCCCCGGATGGCGCTCTGAATCTCGCCTTCCACGTGTCCCTTTGCTTTCAGCACGCCTTTGCCGCCATAGCGGGATTTATCGCCATCACGAAGCTCGACGGCTTCGCGTTTACCCGTAGAAGCGCCAGACGGCGCCTTTGCCGTCGCGGTGACCCCGTTGGCCAGGGTCACCGTAACGGCTAGTGTGGGATTGCCGCGCGAGTCCAGAATTTCAAGTGCTTGGAGTTTTGCAATTTCAGACATGATGATTCCGCTTTCCCGGCCCCCAAGGCCGATCGTTAAAAGGACACTGCGCTCCGACGGATGAGGCTACGAACTCGCGTGCGGCATCTGCGCGGCGCCTTTTGACCTCGTCCGATAAATGTGCGATATTCATTGCCAATTTCATTCCTCTTCAGTGAACAAACATGATCGGACAATGCGCGTAAACGCAACGTTCAAAGCGTGCTCCGCATGAGGTGAACCATCAAAGGCCACCAGAATTCTCTGAAATCCGACAAAAACAGGGCTTCCCATCGCGCCCACCTATGCGTGTTCCGTCATGGCTTCTCCAATGAGCACGAATTCGTGTGACTTCACGCCTGAAAGATGCTGGGGAAGGAAGAATGCGATCGCAACCACAGCGGGAATCGGCGCACTCGCACCCGCGCTGCCGGCAGGGAATGAGGATTGCGGTTGGGTAGCGATTTGAGAATTCAAGCCGAAAGGCGGCGAATGGTCTGAAAATCCCAGGCAGGATGACTAGAAGCGCCTCGTCCCATTTGCTCCGAAACTTAGTCCAGTGCGGGTTGCAGCGCCGGCCTGGGGCGCCGGGTAAGACTGAGTTGACCAGTTGTGCGACTGTGCCCGTGGGAATGAGCACGCGAAAAGACCGGAACCGGATCGCAAGCAAGGTTGCAATCAGCGCCAATCCCGCCGACAAAGCTGAGAGGGTCCATGGATTCATCATGGATCCGGGCTCCTTCAGTTTTGTTCAGGGATTGCTGCCGTGACATGACTCCGCGACAGTATTCCCTGTCAGGAGTCATCATCTGTCCGGCCTATTGGAGGACAGCGGTTAAAGGCGAACTCCGTCACCTCTAGATGCAAGTTTATGATCGCACAAGGTGGAAGTCAAGCAGCGTGAACCGCGTCACAGGCTATTGAAAGACCTTGCGCTTCCCCTAGGAGGGCGCCAGCCGGCATTCTGCTCAGTGCAGGGTGAGCGGGTAGTAGTAGGAGGCCTCATCGCTCTCATGGATCGTTGCAAGGAAATAGGTTCCCGGCGGCAAACTCCGAAGATCGAGAGAGACCGTGAGGTCGGTATGGATACCCCAGTGTCCGCCTCCGCTCCCATCGTCATGCACCACCCCGAAGAGATCGACAGGCCGTGCCGACCTCTAGTCAAGGCGAGGATTTGATTCGATGAGCGCATCGTCTGTGGCGAAAACTGATATAAAACTCTTCCTGGAAAAGGGCGAGAGGGTTCGAATCCCTCCGCCCCGACCTTCTAACCTCTTTCCTGTCAATCGGTTTGACCGAATCGCAGGGTTGGGATACGAACTTGGATACGAAACTCGCATGGGAGAGCCCCATGGAAGTGAATATCACCAAGCGTATCGACACCCCCGATGGCCGGCGCTTCTGCAGAGTCATCTTTACCCCCAACGGCCGCATCAAGCCCGATTGGGTTGAAGTCGACGAGCGACAGGAAAAGCACCCCGAAGGCGCCTATTACCTCGACTGGACCGAAGACGGCCAGCGCAAACGCATGGCCGTCGGATCCGATGCGACTGCCGCCTACAACAGCCTGAAAAAGAAGCAATCGGAGTTCGACGCGATCGCGCGAGGACTGGTCGTCACCGATCCTGTCGAAGAAGAGGAGGATGCCCGCCTACGGTTGCGAGCAGCCAAGGCGGATTTCCTCGAAGACATCCAGCTCTCCCGGCAGAGAAAAACCTGGCTGGGATATTGCCTCACTCTTCGCTACTTCATGGCGTGCTGCTCCAAGACCTACGTCGAAGACATCGAGCGGAAAGATCTCCTGCGCTTCGT
>JASHUH010000469.1 GCA_030040115.1 Acidobacteriaceae bacterium
TGGCCAGCTACGAGCTCGAGCCTTTGCTCATCACCGGGTTGAGCGCCGGCGCGCAGCGCATTAAGCGCCGGCTACTCACCTACGACGAAATCCCGCCCAACCTGGTGAACGCCGTGGTGTCCATCGAGGACCGGCGCTTTTTCGAGCATAACGGCGTAGACTACTATCGAATTCTCGGCGCAATTCGCAACGATATCACTCCCGGGCATCGCCTGGTTGAAGGCGGTTCCACGCTCACCATGCAACTGGCGCGGGGTTTCTTTCTTACGCCCCAGCGCCGGCTCAAGCGCAAGATCATCGAGATCGCCATTACCTTTCAGCTTGAGCACCGCTTCACCAAGAAGCAGATCTTCCAGATGTACGCCAACGAGATCAATCTCGGGCAGCGGGGCAGCTTCTCGATCGACGGTTTTGGCGAAGCGGCCCAGGCGTACTTCGGCAAGGACGTCCGCCGGCTCAGCCTTTCGGAGTGCGCGCTGCTCGCAGGCATGATCCAGAGCCCCAACCGGCTTAATCCCTTCCGTCATCCCGAACGCGCCATTGAGCGGCGCAATTTAGTGCTCGACTCCATGGTCGAAACCGGCGCCATCACCAAGGATCAGGCGGAAGCGGCCAAAAGGGAGCCGCTGCACCTGGCAGCCACCAGCGTGGACGCGAGTGAGGCGCCCTACTTTGTCGACCTGGTCCACGATCAGTTGGTGCAAAGACTGGGCGACCGTGACTTCAACCGCGAAGGCCTGCGCATCTACACCTCGCTCGATCCCGATTTGCAGCGCCTGGCCACGGCGGCCGTGGACTCGGCAATCCAAACCGTCGACGCCCAGGTGGACCGGCTGCATGCGCGTGACCGCAGGCTGGGCAATCCCTACATCTATCCCCAAGTGGCCCTGGTCGCCCTCAACCCGCACACCGGGCAGGTGCTGGCGCTCGAGGGCGGACGCAATTACGGCGCATCGCAGTTGAATCACGCGGTGGCTATGCGGCCTACCGGCTCCATCTTCAAGCCGTTTGTCTACGCGTCGGCCTTTCAAACCGCCATCGAAGGCGCCATGCTGCCCGGGCAGACGAAGCTGTTTTCGCCATTGACCCTATTGAGCGACGCGCAAACCACCTACGACGTGGGCAACGAGGAGTACACGCCGCGCAATTATAAGAGCGAGTATTACGGCGAGATTACGGCGCGATTCGCCCTGATGCGATCGGATAACAACGCCACCATTGCCTTGGCGGGCATGGTGGGCTTCGACCGCGTGGCCGCCCTGGCCCGCGACTCGGGGATCGCCACAGCGGAGGGCACTCCTGCCATGGCCATTGGCGCCTACGACGCTTCGCCCCTGCAGATGGCCGGTGCCTATACGGTGTTCGCCAACGGCGGGGTGCACCTCGATCCCTGGTTGCTGGCCAGCGTGCGTACTGCCACCGGGGACATCATCGACGAATATTCGCCCACTTCGCGCCAGGTGCTGGACCCGCGCGTGGCCTACCTGACCACCAGCATGATGGAAGCCGTGCTCCAAGGTCAGGGCACCGGAGCGGGCGTGCGCAACCTGGGCTTCATTGCTCCCGCGGCGGGCAAAACCGGCACCAGCCACGACGCGTGGTTCGCCGGCTTCACCAGCAACCTGCTCTGCGTGGTCTGGGTGGGCAACGACGACTATACCGACATCAAGCTCGAGGGCGCACAGGTGGCCGCGCCCATCTGGGCCGCCTTCATGAAGCAGGCCATCCAGTTGCCGCAGTATTCCGACGTCAAGGACTTCACTCCGCCAGACGGCGTGCAACTGGTCAGCCTCGACAAGATCACCAATCTGCTCGCCGACTCCGCTTGTCCCGACGATTACGAAGCCGCATTTCTTGCCGGGACCGCGCCCACAGAGACCTGCGACCATCCCGCCGATCATCGCACCGCGTATCAAAAGCTCTTCGGGCCGGGCAAGAGCGGGGACTGAGCCTCGTCTGTTGCGCCTGCGTTTCAGCCGTCCACGTCTTCGCCATCCGGCATCGGCTGACAGCAGGGGCACCAGAATGTGACCCGAGCATCTTCACCCTGGATGCGCCGCCGGATCGGCGCACCGCAGCGGCGGCATGGCTGGCCCGCGCGCCCGTACACCCACAGGCTTGCGCCGGGATCGGATGCGTGCGTGGTGCGCCGCCCCAGCCCGCGGTAGGTCACAATGGCGCCGCCGGAGTCTTCGAGCACATTGGCGCCCACCAACCGGCGCGCTACGGCGATCACGGCTTGTACTCGCTCCCGGCCCAGCGCCGACACCTTGCAATAGGGATGCGCGCCGGTGACAAAACAGATTTCCGACTTGAATACGTTGCCCACCCCCGCCATCACCTCCTGGCGCAGCAACACGTCGGCAATGGTTTCATCGGGATGCGCCAGCACGCGCCGCGCCGCTTCGGCCGCGTCGAACTCAGGACTGAGCACGTCGATTTCGGCGCGCGGAATCCTCGGGTGGCGCGCCAACGATTGCTCCGTATGCATCTCCGCCACCGGCACGCGAAAACCCACCGCTGCATATTCGTTGTTTTCGATCAGGACCCGCATATCGCCGTGCGGCCGCTGCCACCGCTCGCCATGCCGGTAGATGTGCCAACTGCCGTTCATCAGCATGTGCGTGGCCAGCGTCGCGCCTCCGGAAAAATGAATGAGCAGCCATTTGCCGCGCGATTCGACGTGCTCGACGAGCCGGCCGGTGAGCGGCGTGTCGTCGTTGAATCGCGCTAAACGGGGGAACGTGGAGTAAAAGCCCGTAAGGGCCTTGCCGCCGAGCGCGCGCCCCAGCGTGCGCGCAGTGCGAAAGATCGTGTCGCCTTCAGGCATTCCTCTTAGGTCCAGAATGAAGGGGTTAAAGGGTGCAAAAATCCATAAAGTGCAAAGGCCCCGGGTTATCAAGCCGGAGCCTTTTCATGGGCATTACTCAATGGGTTGAACGACGCCTGCGAAGCCGATCTTTACTTTAACACAAAACGATTCAGACGGAGCAAAAAATCGGGTCGAGCAGCGTACGGAAGGCAAGGGAGTCGAACCCTAGTGGCTGATAAAGCCACTCGACGCTTCGCAGGCGTCGTCCAGTACCCACTGGCAATACCCTCCAGACGACTGCCTGCGAAGGAAAATCTTAGCCGCTCGGGCAGGAAAAGCACGTGATCCCCATCACGCGAAGACGATCTTCGGTTGCAGGTCATTGGACGTCGCCCGTGTGCGCCTCGCGCGCATGTTGCCCGACCGGCAGTAGAATTCGCCGCAGGTGCATTCCCAGCGGGCCAAGATGGAATCCGGCATCCAGGAGAAACCGCGCTATGCCATGGCCGGCGGCGGGTTGCCCATTGATCGTCGTGATCAGCACGCCCTCATGGCTGCTTTGCCGCATCCGCTCCTGGCCACGCTCGCTCAAAAAATGCGCCAATCCCGCGGCGGCTTGCGACCGCTCCGGCTCGTCGGCCGGCAAGAAGACGAGCAGATTCGGATTGCCGCGGCGCAGCCACGCCACCAATTGCCCGTTGCGCAAGATCACTTCGGCGTAGACAGCGCGGTTGAGCAGACGCGGTGCGCTTTCCCGTTCCACCGACGAAGACCTGTCCGTGGGAACGCCGTCTTCTGCATCTTCCTCTGCCATGGGCAGATCGGGCCAGCGCAGCACCGAGCCATACGGATTGGCCGGATCGGTTGCAGCCAACTGCACAAACTCCGGCTTTTCCGCCGGCGGCGCATTGCGCAACTGGCGCAGCAAGTCGACCGCGGCGGGCAGCGCGAACTGCGTCGCCCCGAGGCCGGCCACAAAATAGCCGCGCCGGATGCGCCCGCCCTCTTCGAGCGCCTTCAGCACGTCATACACCGCGCTGAATCCGCCCGGCGCATTTTCGGCGCTCGCCCATTCGCGCAGCAGCACGCCATAACGGCTGAGCAGTTGCAAAGCCAGCGCGTGGCTCCGCTCGGTCTCGCTGGGGTCCGTTCCCCGGCGTTCTGGGCCGGCCGTACGCAGTGCTGCCCAGCGGCCCTGCGCGGTGGGCGGCGTGGTGCGCCGCGAGCGGAAAACAGCACCGGTCTGATGCCGCCGCGGCGTCCGCGCAGTTTCCGGCCGGGCGATGTAGGCGCGTAGCGCGTGCAGCGAATCGTTGGTGATGAGCCCGCGCCACACCAGGCTCCAGAGCGCGTCGATGGTTTCACCGGGATAGCCGCCGCCCGCGGCCTGGTGCAGCGAATCGAAGAAGCTGGCGCCCGCCGACGCCAGCACCGCGAGTACTTTCTCTTCGCGTTCTGTGAGCGGCTCAATGGACGGCCGCTGCGGCAAGAGCAACGGCAGTTTCTCGGCAAGGAACAAGGCGATGCGTCCGTCGCGTTCACCGATCGGCTCCACGCCGGCCCACGCCACTTCGCCCGCGGCGATCAGCGTATCGAGCCCGTCGGGCGTGTAGTTGGCGATGCGCGCGGGCAGAATCGATGACTCGATCAACGACGCCGGCAGCGGCGCGCCCTGCAAATTTTCGATCACGTCCAGCAGCGCGTCCAGATGCCGCGGTCCGCTGCGCCGCGGCGTGACCAGCCCCTGCCAGTGGGTCACGAAGCGCGCCAACGTGTGCTGTTCCACCGGTTCCACTTCGCGCCGCAGCTTCGCCAGCGATTTGCGGCGGATGCGCCGTAAAATTTCCGCGTCGCACCACTCGCAATGGAGTCCGCCGGGGCGAAATCCGCCCTCGAGCACGCGGCCCTCCTGTGCAAGCTGGCGCAACGTGTTTTCCACGGCCTCGGCGTCGAGCGCAAAGCGCTCCGCAGCCTCACGTGTGGTGAACGGCCCATGCGTGCGCGCATAGCGGCGCACCAGTTCCAGTACCGGATTCGGCGCCGGTTCGAGCAGCGCCGCCGCCAATCCCGGCGGCAGAGGGATGCCGAGCGCATCGCGGTAGCGCGCGGCGTCTTCGGCGGCAATCAGGCGCTTTTCACCGGCAATGCGCAGCTCGAGTAAGCGGCGCGCGCGCACCAACCGGTCGACGTGCGCCAGCAAATCCGGGGAGACCATGCGCCGCGCCAGTTCCTGACGCGTCAGATCGCCAAGCCGCAGGCAAAGGTCGTGAATACCATCCACGGTGCGCGCGCGCAAATTCTCCGCCAGGCACTGCGCGGCTTCTTCGACTTCGGCCATGGCATCGGCGTCCATCAGCTCGCGCAGATCGGCCTCGCCCATCAATTCGCGCAACTGCTCCTGGTCGATGGTCAGCGCCTGCGCGCGCCGCTCCGCCAGCGGCGCATCGCCCTCATATACAAAATTCGCCACATAGCTGAACAGTAGCGAGGCCGCGAAAGGAGAGGGCTTTCGGGTTTCGACAACGTGAACCCGAATCCGCCGCTGCTCGATGGTGCGCAGGGTTTCAATCAGCGCCGGCATATCGAACACGTCGCGCAGGCACTCGCGGTAGGCTTCGAGCAGCAGCGGGAACGACGGGTAGCGCGAGGCGACGCTGAGCAGATCGTAGGAGCGCTTGCGCAACTGCCACAGCGGCGAGCGCTGATCGGCGCGCCGGCGCGGCAGCAGCAGCGCGCGCCCCGCGGCCTCGCGAAAGCGACCGGCAAACAGCGCCGTCGAGCCCAACTGCCGCTGCACAAGCTGCATGGCTTCGGCCGCCTCGACCAGAATCCAGTCCGCATCGGGCGGCTGGTCGGTGTCGGGGAAGCGCAGCACAAAGCCATCATCGCCCCACAAAGTCTCTACCTCCGGGCCGCCGGCCGCGCGGATGCGCGCGCTCACCGCCATGGCCCAGGGAATGTGAATCCGGCTGCCAAAAGGCGTCAGCACGCACATGCGCCAGTCGCCCAGCTCGTCGCGACAACGCTCGACCACGATGGTGCGGTCGTCGGGGGCCTGGCCGGTAGCGTCGGCCTGGTCGGCGAGAAAGCGCAGCAGATTCTCCGCCGCGCCGGGATCGAGATCGTGTTCGGTCACCAGCCGCGTCAACGCCGCCGGCTGCGGTAGGGCGCGCAGTTCGCGGACCATGGCGCCGATTCGCTGACCGAATTCCAGCGGCCGGCCCGGCCCGTCGCCTTTCCAGAACGGCATTTTGCCTGGCTCGCCCGGCGCCGGCGTCACCAGCACCCGGTCATGCGTGATGTCAACGATGCGCCATGTCGAGGCGCCCAGAATAAATGTATCGTTGGGGTGCGACTCGAAGACCATTTCCTCGTCCAGCTCGCCCACGCGCACGGCTTTGCCTTCGGTGTAGGCGAGGAAAACGCCGTAGAGGCCGCGGTCCGGAATTGTGCCCGCGTTCAAAATGGCGAGCCGCGCCGCCCCGGCGCGTGCGCTCACCACGTTACGGATGCGGTCCCAGGTAAGCCGCGGCCGCAGCTCGGCGAATTCATCGCTGGGGTAGCGCCCGCTGAGCAAATCGAGCACACCTTCGAAAACGGCACGCGTAAGCTCGGCGAAGGGCGCCGCCCGCCGCACAAGATCGTAGAGGAAATCGACGGAGACTTCGGGAGCAGCGGGGTTGGAGGTGTCAGCGGCGCTAGCGGAGCTAGGAAAATCGAATTCGCCGGCCCGCCTGCCTGCGCGCTCCCTGATCCCTGACCCCTGACCCCTAATGCCTGCCTTGTCCGGCGGATGCGCCGCAATCGCCACCAGTTGCTGCGCCAGCACATCCAGCGGATTACGCGGAAAGCGCGTGGCTTCAATGTGCCCCTCGTGCATGGCGCGGGTGACGGCGGCGCAAGCCACCAGGTCGGCGCGGTATTTGGGAAACAAGACCCCTTCGCTCACGGCGTCCACGTGGTGGCCGGCTCGGCCAATGCGCTGCATGCCGCTGGCCACCGAGGGCGGCGACTCGATCTGCACCACAAGATCGACTGCCCCCATATCGATGCCGAGTTCGAGCGTCGAGGTCGCGCAGAGGGCGCGAATCTGCCCCGCTTTGAGCTGTTCCTCGATTACCGCCCGTTGCGCCGCAGCCAGCGATCCGTGATGGGCGCGCGCAATGGGCTCGCCGGCCAGGTCGTTCAGCGCCCCGGCCAGGCGTTCTGCGATCTGCCGCGCATTCACAAACAGAATGGTCGAGTTGCGCGCACGAATGATTTCCAACAGCCGGGGATGGATCGCGTTCCAGATCGACACCCGCCGCGGCGTCTGGGATGCCGGGCCCGAAGGAATCTCCTCCATCTCCCCCAGCCGCGCCATATCTTCTACCGGTACCTCGATGCGCAGCTTAAGCTGTTTTGGCGCGGCGGCATTCACAATCGTCACCGGCCGGTAGCGCAATGCGCCGGAATCGGCGACTTCGCCCAATACAGCGCTGTCATCCTGAGCGGCTGAAGCGCCAGCGGAGGGACTCGAAGGATCTGCGGTTGCTTCTTGCGGGTCCACGGCAGAAACAAGATTCATCGCTCTAGCATTCATCGTGAGAGTGCCTCTCGCCGAATGCTCCGCAGCCGCGGCGTGAGTCGCTGACGTGCTGACTCGCTGGCTCGCTGACTCGCTTTTCTCCGCGCTCCCAACCTCCACGCCGCCCAAAAACCGCGCCACCTCTTCGAGCGGCCTTTGCGTGGCCGAAAGCCCGATACGCTGGATGGGCCTCGCCGTCAGCGCCTCAAGCCGTTCCAGGCTCAACGCCAGGTGCGCGCCGCGCTTAGTGGGCACAAGCGAATGAATCTCGTCCACAATCACGGTGTCCACTGTGCGCAAAGCCGCGGCGGCCTGCGAGGTCAGCAGAAGGTAGAGCGATTCCGGCGTGGTGATCAGGATCTCCGCCGGTCGCCGCGCAAACCGCGCCCGCTCCCGTTGCGGCGTATCGCCGGTGCGCACGCCGATTGCCGGCTCGCGAAAGGCCACACCCATGCGCCGCGCCATATTGGCGATCCCGGCCAAGGGTGACCGGAGATTGCGCTCCACATCCACCGCCAGCGCCTTCAGCGGCGAAACGTACACGATCCTGCAACCGCCAGCTTTGTTCCCGCCCGCCCGCCGTTCCCTCGCTCCCTGGATCCCTTGCTCCCTCGTTCCCTCGTTTCCTTGTTCCCTGCTTTCCAGCATCAGCCGGTCCAGGCACCAGAGAAACGCCGCCAACGTCTTGCCCGTACCGGTTGGCGCAAGGATCAGCGCATTCTCTCCGCGCGCGATGACTGGCCAGCCCAGCCGCTGCGGCGCTGTGGGCGCATCGAAGACCGCTCGAAACCACGCTGCAGTGACGGGGTGAAAACAGGCCAGCGCTTCTGCAATCTCATCGGGTGTGGGGGTATGCGCGGACATGCTGCTTCATTGAGATTAGCGCGGCCGCCCAGCGAAAACAAAGCGAAAGCGTGGAAAACCGACCAACCCGGCCGGCATCGAGGGTCAACATAAGCGGCAGGTTGAACGTCTTCAAAATAAGCGGCAGGTTCAATATCTTCAAAAGCGTCGGCTTTGGGCGAGGTTCATGGGCCGCGCGTTCCCCTTTACAATCGCGCCCATTCCGGCTTGCCGTAGAAAACGGAATTTGCCCTAGGGAAACTCCTTGGGCCCTTCGCAACGAAGCCGGATCGTACCGGAAGCGCCGCGCATCTCTGCTGGTAGCATGAATCTCCCGAAGCCCATGCGTGATCATCTGGCCACATTGCTCGACGATTTTCGACGGTTTAACCGCGAGATAGCAGTGGTTCGCTACCAGGGCGTGCGTCGGCGGGTAACGACCTATGGCGAGTTGGCGCGACTGGCCGGGCGGTTTGCGGCCCTGCTCGACCGTCGCGGCGTAGTGGCGGGTGACCGGGTGATGCTCTGGGGCGACAACAGCGCCGAGTGGATCGCGGCCTTTTATGGCTGCATGGTTCGCGGAGTCCTCGCGGTCCCTCTCGACGCCAGCGGCGCGGCCGAATTCGCCACGCGCGTAGCCGCCGACGTGAAGCCCAAGCTGGCCGTCGGCGACGCCCTGCTGCTCGACCGGTTGGCTTCCACCTCTCCGCCGCCCCGCTCCGCCAAGACCGCACACAACGGCGCTGCCGCCAAGCGGCTTGGTTTTCCAAACCTCTCTTTCGAAGACTGGCCCTCGGAACTGCCGGACGCGGAAGCGGGGCCAATCTCCGGGCTTTCCCGCGACACCCCGCTCGAGATCCTGTTTACTTCCGGCACCACCGGCGATCCCAAGGGCGTTGTCATCACCCACGGCAATGTGCTGGCCAGCGTGGGTCCAGTCGAGGATGCTTCCCAGCCCTATATGCGGTACGAGTGGCTCGTCCATCCCTTGCGCATTCTGCACACGCTGCCCTTGAGCCATGTCTTTGGGCAGACCATGGGGTTGTGGATTCCGCCGATTTATAAAGCCGAGTTGCACTTCGAGAACCGTCTCGCTGCCCCTCGTCTCATCGATCTCATTCGCGGCGAACGCATCTCGGTGCTGGCCGCGGTGCCACGCGTCCTGGCGTTGCTCAAAACGCATCTGGAAATGACCCTTCCCGACGTTGAGGACCGGATTGCCGCCGCCGGCCCCATCAATCCCTGGCGGCGGTGGTGGCGCTACCGCAAAGTCCATCGCGAGTTCGGGCTCAAATTCTGGGCGTTTGTCTCCGGGGGGGGTGCACTGCCCGGACCCCTCGAGCAGTTCTGGAACGCCCTCGGCTTCGTGCTCGTGCAGGGTTACGGGATGACAGAGACCACGGCGCTGATCACGCTCAACCACCCTTTCCACGTGGCCAAGGGCACCATCGGCAAGCCGCTGGCTGGCCGCGAGGTCAAACTTGCGCCCGACGGCGAGGTGCTGGTTCGCGGCGGCATGATTTCGGGCGCCACCTGGTCCGGCGGACAAATGCGTCCGCGTCAGGACGAGTGGCTGGCCACCGGCGACTTGGCCCAGCGCCAGCCCTCGGGCGAACTCAAGTTCATTGGTCGCAAGAGCGAGGTGATCGTCACCGCTGCGGGGCTGAATGTGCACCCTGAAGACCTGGAGGCGGTGGTGGAGGAGCAGCCGGGCGTGGCGGGCTGCGCGGTGGTTCCCCTTGAAACCCAGGCGGGAATGGAACCCTGTGCGGTGCTCGCCATTCGCGGCGCGGAAGGTAAGGCCGCGGAAGCGATCGAGGCAGCCAACGCCAAGCTGCCGGAATTCCAGCGGATTCGCCGCTGGGTGCTCTGGCCCGACCCGGATCTGCCCCGCACTTCCACCGGAAAGGTGAAGCGCAAAGTGGTGGCCCAGTGGCTTGCGCGCGTCGAAATCGCCGGCAATGCCGCAGCGGGGAACGGCTCCGGCAAAGGCGTGGTTTCGGCCGAATTCGGCGCCTCTTCCGATTGGCTCTTGGGGCTGATTGCGCAAATTACCGGCGAATCTCCACCCGGCGTGGGCGACGAGTTGCGATTGACCGAAGATCTGCACCTCGACAGCCTGGGGCGGGTGCAATTGGCCGCCGCTATCGAGGAGCGGCTGGGCATTGTTTCCGGCAGCGGTTTGCTCGAAGAAGTGCAAACCCTCGGAGATTTGCGCCAACTGATCGGGGGCGAAGAGCGGCGGGGCGCTGCGCAGCCGATGCAGGAAGAGGAGCAGCCGGCGCCGGCCGCCGCTGCGGTTTCGGGGGGGGATGGTTCTGCGCGCGTCGCGAAAATGCCGGCGGCTGCTCTGCGTCAAGAGCCCCTCGCGCCAACGGTTCCAAGCGGCGCCGGGCCTGTGGCCCCAGCTTCACCGGCACCCGCGGCGGGGTCGCGGCCGCCTAAGTTGGCTGAACCGCCGCACACGCGTTTTATCTATCCGGCCTGGCCGTGGTGGAAGCCATTTGTGTGGGCGCGCACGGCGTTTATTGAGGTGGTGATGCGGCCGCTAGTGTGGTTCCTCGCCGCTCCCAAAGTGGTCGCGCCGGAGGCGCTCGATCCTGGCGAGCCGATCCTCATCGTGGCCAATCACGTCACGGCCTACGACGCGCCGCTCATCCAATATGCGCTGCCCGGACCGATGCGCCGTCGCCTAGCCACGGCGATGCTGGGCGAATTGCTGGATGATTTTCGTCATGCGCGCAATCCTTACCAGCCCCCGGGGCATAAAGGCCTTTTCCTCTTCGGCCCTCCGGCTTATCTGCTCGTCACGGCGCTCTTCAACGTCTTTCCCCTGCCCCAACAGCGAGATTTTCAATCCAGCTTTGCCCACGCCGGCCGCGCCCTCGACCACGGTTACCACGTCCTGGTGTTTCCCGAGGGCGCGCGCTCGGGCGAGGGTAAACTGGCGTCCTTCCGCCAGGGCATCGGATTATTGGCCAAACAGAGCTACACCGCCGTGCTGCCGGTAGGCCTGCGCGGCCTTGGCGAGTTGAAGGCCACCGGCCACCGATGGTTCCGTTCCGGCAAGCTCGAAGTGCACGTGGGCGAGCCCATCCGCTTTGCCAGCGAGGTGAATGAAGCAGCGATCACGCGGCGCCTGCACGATGAAGTGGAGCGACTGATAGGAGCAGGGCAGGGAACTGCAAAAAGGGAATAGGGAATAGGGAATAGGGAATACGGCTGAGCCCGCAAAAGTAAGTACTGACCCCTGATCACTGATCACTGATCACGGATCACTGCGAACTAAGCGCTGACAGCAGCTCTCTGTACAACCGCTCCCACCGGTCCAGCACTGCCTCCAACGCGAAATGTTCCATCACTCGTACCCGCGCCCGCATTCCCATTGCGCGCCGCTCCTCGGACGAATCCCGCATGGTCGCCGTCATCGCCGCAGCCAGGTCTTCGGGATTGCCAGCCGTCGCCAGCCGGCCGGTCATTCCATCTTCGAGGGCTTCGCGTGTTCCGGGCACGTCGGTGGCGACGATTGGTAACCCGCAAGCCGCCGCCTCCAGCAACGCCATGGGCAGGCCCTCCCAGCGCGACGCCAGAACGAACCCATCCGCGGCCTGCATCCAGCGCCGCAGTTCGGCTTGAAAGCCCAAAAACCGAACTCGCCGCCCAATTCCCAGCCCTACGGCTCGCGCCGTCAGCTCATCGCGCAGCGGGCCACAGCCTGCAATCAGAAGCCGCGACGGCGCTGGAACCCGCGCCATGGCTTCGAGCAACGTCGGATAGTCCTTCACCGGTTCGAGCCGCCCCGCTGCAAACCACAGGAATTCCTCACGCAGTCCCAACTCGCCGCGCACAGCGGCGCGGACCCGTGCGTCAGGCCGCCACGCCTCTGTGTCGATGCCATTGGGCAGTACGGTCAGCTTTTCCGCGCTCACCATGCGCGCTTGCAAATGCGTCTCCGCCACGGCCTGGCTCACCGCGGTCACGTGATCGGGTAGCCAGTTGCTCACCCGATATCCGAGCCGCCGGCCGATCGTGCCGGTGAAAGAACTATGCAGCGAGTCTATGACCGCCGGAACCGTCGCCCCCAACCGTGACCAACGCGCCAGCCATGCCGCATGGGGCAAATGAGCGTGGATCACGTCCGGCCTTTCACGCCGCAGCCACTCATGGAAACGCACCCATCCCCGCGGGTCGGCCAGCCCCTTGCACATGGCAAGGCTCTGAAACACGACTCCCGCCGCCTCCAAATCACGCGCGGCCTCGCCGCCTGCGCCCGACAGCGCCACCACGCTTACTCGCCAGCCGCGTCGCCGCAGCCCACGCGCCAGCAGCATTACCTGCCGCTCAGCTCCGCCCATTCTGTCGAGGCCGGGAATGACCAAGGCTACATGGCTCACTTCTGTCCTTTCATGCAGAACCCGTCGATCTGCGCTTCGTAGGCTGCAAAGGCTCGCGCAAAATTAAATTCACCCGCATATTCTTCCCCAGATTCCGGTCGCGGCGTCGTTTCGCCGTCCCCGCTGAACCTCCGCACAAACCGCTCCCCGGGCCGCAAATGCTCCAGGGCCTCGGTGAGCGTCTGAGCCAACGCCGGCGCGGAAACCACTGCCGCGAGCCAGGCGCCGGAGCATTGTCGCAGCAGGTCGACTACGCCGCCCGAAGCGGGCAAAGCCGCCACGGGCAATTCGGCCGTCAACGCCTCCAAAAGCGCATTGGGCAGGCCTTCATGCCGTGATGAAAGCACAAAAAGCGAGGCGCCCGAATAGAACCGATAGGGCGACGCAACCTGCCCGGCAAAGTAAACTGCCGTCTCCAATCCCAAACGTTGGCGTTGCTCCTCAAGGGCTTTTCTTTCCGATCCTTCGCCGGCTAGGATCAAATCGGCGTGGGGGAAATGCGCGCGAATCGCGGCCAACGCCTCGAGCAACAAATCGAAACCCTTTTCCGGGCTCAGCCTGCCCACGGCCAACAGGTGCGGACCGCTGCCGTCCCAG
>JASHUH010000470.1 GCA_030040115.1 Acidobacteriaceae bacterium
AAGCAAAGCCGCCACAAACGCAACCCGCCCTCAAACCGCTGAACCCTCCCCACCCGAACGCGCTTCGGGGGAGAAAAGGCTCTTCCGCTACGCTCCAGAGCCTTTTCTCCCCCGAAAATCCCTGCTTCATCGTTCCCTTTGCTGGCTCCCTTTTCCTCCGCCCTACTGGTTCCCTTTCATTTCGCCCTTGACAAAGATGCCTCAGCAAGATTTCGATCCCGAAACGTTACGTCCCGCTGAGTACATTCACGAGCCAGATCCCCGGAATGCGTTTATCGCGTGCACCGACCGAGCCACCGGCATTTTTCGCCCGGTCAAGGCCAGCGATCTTCATAATGCGGTCTCTGCCTTCTCCCTCCATGCAGGCGTGCCGGAGGACATTAGGCAGCACTTCGAGACCGTTAAAAATGTCTACCTTTACTCCTGGTTCATCTACCGCTTTCAACCCGTAGCAGAGCTTCAAAGTTTAGCATGTCTCGAATTTGCATTGCGCGAGCGACTCGCGAATGAGATCAGAGCGGGAAAGATCGACAGAAAAAGGGCTGGACTCTATGGCCTGATGAGGTACGCCATCGATAACCAGTTGATAAGCAACGAAGGATTTGCGTGTTGGGTTCAAGCCGGGGATCCGGACTGGGATCTTCTCGCATCGCTCCAGTTGGCATTGCCACAGATCAGAAATGATTTTGCGCACGGGACTTATAGCCTTATGCCAAGTGCCCTGAGCATCATTGAGGTAGTCCACGAGATTATCAACCAACTCTTCGCTGTGCCTCGCAATCCCCATTGATTTCGAAAGCTTACCTCGCCCTCGACACATCCGTATCATTCGGCGGTTCACGCTCTAGCTTTGTTCGGAAGACACCGGTAACAAAGGTGCCCTCACTGTCGGAATGTATCTTGATCCCAATATCTGACGGCTCTATCTTTCGATCGCAGACGTTGACATAAAATTGTTTCATCGCTCGAAGTCTCTGAATCTCGTTGGAATCCGTGACCTCTAGGAATAGTGGTGCGACTTCGATCGGTGATATCCGGTCAAACATTATCAATCCACCATCCGGTCGATTTCCAAGTTGTGTGAGGCAAACGTGGCGGCCGCTTGCAAAAAGACCTTTGCAATACCAAATCTGATCTTGACTATCTGTATAAAACGTCTTGGCATAGAACTTTGCCTAACGTCCTTTGCGCTTGTCGTCAAAGAGCCAGATGCAAGCGAGTGACCCAGCGATGTAGGAGGCCGCGTTAAACGAAACTACTGCCTCTTGAATCGTGCGTCTCAATTCTCGATATCTTATCTGCATATTTGGCATCTGTGTATCCAATTCCCTGACTGACTTTCCGAGCCAGTTCAGGTCTGGCGCAGCTTTCTGCAGATCGCCGAACAACTTATCCACGTTGTGTTGATATTTCTCCACAGCAATACCGGGAGAGATCCTGCGGAACGCAATTTTGAGCATCTTTTCGGCCGCTTCGTGTGCATGAAAGATTGCCATCTGTGCCGATTCAAGTTGCTTGAGCGACAAGGCTGCAAGCTTAAGGTCTTCGGAAGCTCTCCAAAACAGCTCACGGTCTTCGAAAGAAAGAATGTGGTCGTCGATTCCGAGATTATACAGAGGGCCGAACGCCACCCATCCAGCAGCACCTCTATCAGCGATCTCCCGAAGCTCAGTTGGACTCAAACTCTTAGCAACATCCTCAGGAAGATCCTCGATCTGCTCTTCCAGGCGAACTGCCATGGATTCTTCCTGGAATTTCAAGCGAAACAAATACACGACGCTACGAATGATAACCGGGACTCTTGCGATGACACCATCCCACTCTGCCTGCTTGCCATGAGCTTCGATGAACCAACGGGTAATTGGTTCGAAGAGTTCAGTTCGGTTGTCGCGGTCGTATATGGGGCCGTGTATCAGCTTAAAAGCCTCAAGTGGACGTAATTGGACCGGACAACCACACGCTGCCAGATTCTTGTCGATAACTTCCAGTCGACTCTCAAGAGGAATCTTGCTCACGCAACCCTGTCAAGGCAACCCTGACGGGCTCCGCTTCGTTCCGGCCTTGACAGGGCTGCTCCCCGACCAGGAGATCTCCACCCGAGAAAGAAAAGCAGAAAAATGTGGGGTATGATTTCATACACCGAATCGGACGAACAATGGGGTCAGGTCACATCCATGCCCAGGAAGACGCGCAGGCGGCGAAGGAAAAAGCTCGGCAGGTGGTGGCCAAGCTGCGCGAGATGCGGCTGGGCAAGGCCGCGGAGATCGTCGAGGCCGGCGTGGATGAGACGCTGAGCTATTACAGTTTTCCGCCGGAGCACTGGCGGTGCATCCGCACCAACAATCCGCCGGAACGGCTCAACCGGGAGATACGGCGACGAACGCGCGTGGTGGGCGCTTTTCCTGACGGCCATTCGGCGCTGATGCTGGTGGCGGCTCGGTTGCGACATGTCGCCGCGACCAGGTGGGGAACGAAACGCTATCTGCAAATGAACAGGCTGGCCGAAGTCGGGGCCATCGCCTGAGCCGCTTTTGCCACAGGCCCCCATGCGGGCCTGTGGCAAACAACCTCAACCCAACAACCTTACTAAGTTACAAGGGCAAGATATCGGCGAGGTAATTGCGTACCGGGATGTTGAGGCGGCGACAGCTTTCGATCACCGAGACGATGGCGGCGATTCGCGGTCCGGCCTGCTCGCTCCCGATATGAATCCAGTTGCCTCTGCCGACTGCGATGACTCGCGGACGCGCCCCTTCAGCGCATCTCAGAACTCACTCCTGTCGCTTGGGCGCAAAAGCATCTACCGATAACACGGCATGCGTTCGTCTGACGCTTACGGTCAACGTGCATTCGGTGAACCGCATCATCTACTCCACCTTCAAGAGATTCAACCTGGAGTGGAAAACCTGCACCCTCCGGGTCTTTACACAAGTAGCCTGACTGGGGCGGGGTAGCGGATTCGACGCAGCGACGTTGAAGCACTTGCCGAGCGTCTTCGAGCAGGGATAAGGCGATGTTTGCATTTGCGACGGCGCCGCGGATCTATGTGCGACTGGGGCTACCGAAATACCCAGCTTCGTGCCCGTTTAAGTCCAACATGACTCACTCGAATACTCCCTCCAGAGATCCATTGCGTAGGATTGCCGCAATAAGTTCCTCAAGCGTGACTTCAGAATCCGGCCCAAGAATGCATGATCCGAGGTCGCAGCAGCAGGTACCGGACTCAGGATTTGCTCAGATCTTTCCGAAGTCAGTTTGCAGCCGCGAGTTCAGCGATTCAGTCACTTATGCTAATTACCTCGAACCCCCCGATAGAGCTGCCAGATGCTGCGGCACATTCTACATCCTGCCGTCATCGCACCCGCCCGATTCGCCCACTACAATGCCGGAACTCGCACAAAAGAAGACAAATTGAAGACTTCGATGGCCGTCCCACCGATCACCTGTGCGTAAACATCCGGCTCAAGATTGAGCGCCTTGTATTTGGCTAACTCAACAGGAACGTTGCTGGGCAAGTCGGCGCCCAGCATCACACGCTCGGGACCAATAGTCGAGATCATCCACCGAATATGCTCGCCGAGACACCAGGACGTCTCCAGATAGAGGTTGCCGCATACAGACGCGGCTACTTGGGCTTCCGCTGAAAAAATACTCCATCCAGCGTGCGCGAGGATAATCTTCAGACCAGGATACTTGCGAGCCGCCGGGATGCACAGCGCTGGTAGCGCAAACGGAATACCCGGACCCGTGTGGACCATTACCGGAATCCCTAGATCGTGTCCAGTCGCAAACACGAGATCGCCGTCCTTGCTGAGTGGGTCCACACCGTGGCCGATCGTGTGCAGCTTTAAGCCGACGAAATCCAAGTCTTTGACACAGCGCTCCACCTCGCGCCGGTAGGCGTCGTGATCGCCATGAGGACTCAGACTCACCATCCCGAAGAACCGGCCCGGGTGCTTCGCACACATCTCCGCAATGCGGTCGTGGACCTTGGCCGCCTCCTTGGCCCCCGGATACGGCTGTACAATGGTGGCGTCGATCCCGCTCTCTTCCATGCGAAAAACTAATTCTTCTTCTGTCGTGTTATTGTCAAAAACACAGCACCCTCCGAGATGCGCGTGCGCATCAACCACGTTCAGGGTTTTAGGCATGAATCCCTCCCCATCATAAGCAGTCTCCACTACACAAGTCTCCTGGCCCGATTTCGTTGCAAGGTCGTCACAAAAGAGTCACACACTGTCTCATTCCTTCCAGGGCAGACCGGTTAACGAAACAGAATTGACCGAACGAAGCGCTGATCAGACGCCGCTCATGCTTGTGATGCTCCAACCGCCAATTCCTTGCCTATTAAAGCCGGTCGGAGGCCAACTCTTGCAAGAGTCAAATAAACTACAAATCCGACCGCGAAGGAATACAACACCGCTGGATTGTCGGCCTGAACCCATGCGGCGGGCAGCCCAGGAATCTGCCGAGGTATACCCACAACAAAACCTAAGGCCCATGAGAAATAGCCTGCCCAGTTAATCCCATGCCGCGGCCCCGACCAGCGCCTACCGGAGATGAGATAATCCGCAGCCATGGCGCCACATATGGGTCCAAACGAAGCTCCGACGATTCCAAAAAAGCCGACCAGATCGCTGGCAGCGCCAGTAGCGGCCAATATGGCGCTTGCGGTAAGCGCAGCCAAGGCAGACACGTTGCGAGGCACTTTCGGCAGCATTGAGCCAAAGCTGTTCGACGCAATGAATGCGCAGAAACAAGTAGGCACAACGGACGCAGCCGCGAAAAGAAAGAACATAATAGGCGCCAACGCGCCTATACTGGAGATCGCGGCGCTGTACTCATAGTTCATCGATCCGCCGCGTCCGATGTAACCTGCCACAGAAGCAATAGCAAGTCCACCCGCAACCAGAGCGCCACCGATAATGCCCAAAACTCCGCCCAGGACAATGTCTTTCCTATTGCGATTGTTCATCCCAAAATCAGCTCCCGCCGCGCCCGCGGTAGCAAAGTAGCCTATTACAATCGTAATTACATTTAGAAATCCTAAAACCGAGTCCTTGTGTGGCGCGCTGTAGTGCGAAATCCCTCCTTTGTTGAACCAGAACACAATGAGGATCATAATCAAGGGAACCCAGTTTACAAACTTTGCCGCTTTCCCAACATGGTGAATGCCTTTGATACCCACCCAACCCAAGCCGTAGACCCATGGCACGACAACAAGGGAGAAGAGGAGTTGTGAGCTTTGGTGCAATCCTTTCATGATAAAGGTTGCGGAGACGGAGCCGATCACTGCAATCCAGCCGACTTGCAAAATTCCCATCAGCAAGCCAGGCATCAAATAGCCACCCGTTGTTCCAAACGTGGATGCGCCCACAACGTAAAGAGTTTGGCCTGTCTGCATGCCGAGCATTGCAGGGACGTAGAAGTAGAGAGCAAAACAGAGGAAACCCGCCAGCAATAGCCCCCACAAACAGGCGCCAACGCTCAACTGGCCGATCGTAGGTCCAGCCAAATCCAAATAGAACCCCACCCAAAGAAAGCCGCCGGCATAAACCGGGAATGTGTTTTTATACCATGGCACTCGGCTAGATGGCGGCACAGGTATGGCGAGTTTCACATAACTCGGTGTACTACTCTCCACTGGAGGCGCCTCCGAGCTGGTATTTCACTCCTACGCTCATGAATCCGGCTATTTGAACCACCCCGCCGAGTTCAGACGGCATCAAAGTGGCGAACTGAGAATTGAGCCATGGTTGCTTCCATTTTGGGCTGTTCTATCACGCTTTCCATCGGAATGCTCTTTTCTTCAAATTCCTGACGCTGTTATAGACGAAAATCTCAACCCCGCTTCTTAGGATAATTTCAGCAGCCAGCGAATCGCGTTTTTCTGAATCTTGAGGAATTCCGGCGCCCACATCGCGTGGATCGTGTGACCAACGGCAGTATAGGCAAGGCGTCCCTTCCCGTATTCGTATGCCCAGCCGCTGACGGACTTTGTACCTACATTTTCATATTCGTCTAGGCCATGGCCGGGACCCTGAGATAAGCGACGGCGTCTATAGGTCAGGCCGTCAATATTCTCGGCCTCGAGAATGATGTACTTAGGGTCCTTGTCATAAATCACGTAATGCTGTTCATCCGTGACCATGAACGGACTGATCCCTTCCGTGATCGGGTGCTTGTTTGCTGTAGGTCTCACTTGGAAGGGACGCAGGGGCGGATGGCCACCGTACGCCCCGCCCATAACCTCACGATAGTTTTTTGAGCCGAGCGAAAGAGAACAGGAATTGTGCATGGCGTAAAAGCCATTTCCTGCGGCCACAAAATCTTGAATCGCCGCACCCTGTTCTTCGGTAATCCAGTTCTCGCCCCGCTCACGTGGGTATTCCCACGGATTCTCAAGGGATCCCACATCTGTCCACAGAGCGTCGGAATACCCTGTCACTGGCCGTATCGCGTTGTCGCGCAAAGCGACAAAAAGCTGATAGAGCTCAAGGCGGCTTCGGGATAATTCGTCGTAGTTCGACGTGTAGTCTATGGGAAGATCAAGTTCCTTGAAGAGCCGATCGAGTCCCACTCGGATGTAATCTTGATTGTGATACCGGTCGCCGATCAGAGCCAGGGTGCGAAGCTTCCCGCCGGCCGGCGCCTGGGAAACGGCCTGCGTCTCCAATCCACCCAAGGCTCCCACCGCAGCAGCCACTCCTGCGTTCTTCAGAAGATCCCGTCGCGAAATTTCGTCTGCCCTTTTCATCCCGATCTTGCCTCCTCTCAAATCCCTGAGCCCATCGCGTTCAACATCCGCACGCACTTCATGCGATCTCAAGTCAGCGCCATGGTCAGGTCATCTTCAACAGCCAGCGAACCGCATTCTTCTGCATCTTCAGATGCTCCGGCTGCCACATCGAATGGATTGTGCCGCCCATGGCGGTAAAAACCACGCGGCCTTTGCCGTATTCGTGCGCCCAGCCGCTGGTCGACACCGTTCCCAGGGTGTGGAGCGCACCCTCGCCAGCAGCCTGGCCACGCCGGCCGAATTCCCGATATGCGGGTGCGAACGTAAGCCCATCGAGATTCTCCCCATGGAGAAGGATGTTCTTGGGATCCTTATCGTAGATCGTGAAATACTGTTCATCGGTCACCATGAAATCCTCAACCCCTTGCGTCACCGGATGCTCCTTGTTCACGACACGCACCTTGAAAGGCCGCAATGCCGGATAGTTCGTGGCCGGCTGCGGATTCGGATGATAGAGGACCCCGCCGCCCTGAACGTCTCTGTAGCTCTTCGAAGAGTTGGAAACAAGAGCATTGCAGTGCAGGGAGTAAAAGCCGTTCCCGGCGGCCACAAAGTCCTTCACAGCTTCTCCTTGTTCCTCCGTTATCCAGTTCTCGGGCTTCTCGGAAGGAAAATCCTCGGGGTTCTCCAGAAAGCCGGCATCCGTCCACGTGTCCGGCCCCAGATACCCGTTCGGCCATATCATATTGTCGCGAAAGCAGAGGAAGAGCTGATACGACTCCAGTAGGCCTGGCGACAAATCGGAGTAATTCGTCGTGTAGCTGACGGGAAGGCCGAGTTCGTTGAAAACCCGGTCGAGGCTCGTCCGAATGTAATCGTAACTATGAAACCGGTCGCCGATCAGAGCCAGGGTGCGAAGCTTCCCGCCGGCCGGCGCCTGGGAAACGGCCTGCGTCTCCAATCCACCCAAGGCTCCCACCGCAGCAGCCACTCCTGCGTTCTTCAGAAGATCCCATTTTTCCATATTCCGACCGTTGGGTTCGGTTCTCCGAAACCTAAACCGCTCGAGTTAGGAACTCCGTATCCACTTGAGTTCATCCGCAGTTCTATCGACGCCGAAAACCTATTGCCATTCTGATCTTAAAACGTTAGCGTG
>JASHUH010000471.1 GCA_030040115.1 Acidobacteriaceae bacterium
AGTCCCGAGGGCGTGACGAAGTACCGGCGCTTGTCCTCCGTGGGATCGTAGCCGATGATTGTCCCTTCCGGGATGTGTACATCGCGGTCGATAATCGCGCGGCGAATGCGGCAATGGCGGCCGACATTCACGTGCGAAAAGACAATGCTGGAGTCGATCTCCGAGTACGAGTTCACGCGCACATCCTGCGAGAGCACGGAGTTGGTCACGATGCCGCCGGAAATGATCACGCCGGCGGTGATGATCGAGTTGACCGCCATACCCGACCGCCCCGGCTCACCGAAAACGAACTTGGCCGGCGGATATTGCCGCACCCGCGTGCGCATGGGCCAGCTCTTGTCGTACAGGTTGAAAATAGGCGACACCGAGCAGAGATCCATGTTGGCTTCGTAGTAGGCGTCGAGGGTGCCCACGTCGCGCCAATAAAGCGCCTGCTTCTTGTTCTCGTCCACGAAGCTGTAAGCCATCATCTTTTTTTTGCCCAGCATGTTAGGCAGGATGTTGTGGCCAAAGTCGTGCTTGGAGTCAGGATCGTCGGCGTCGGCGATCAGGGCCTTGAGGAGCGCCTCGGTATTGAAGATGTAAATGCCCATCGAGGCGTCCACGGCGCTGGGGTTGAAGGGTGAGCGGATGTCGGTCGACGCAGGCTTCTCCTGAAAGCCGAGCACCTCGCCCGTCCGGCCCACCTCCACCACGCCGAAGCGCGAAACCTCACCGGGAGCGATGGGCAGCGTGGCCAGCGTCGCTTCCGCATTGGTCTCCTTGTGGTACGCCAGCATTCGGCTATAGTCCATCTTGTAAATGTGGTCGCCGCTGAGGATGATCACGTACTCGGGCTGCTCGCTGCCGATGGAATAGATGTTCTGGTATACGGCGTCGGCGGTGCCCATGTACCAGTTCGCTCCGGTGCGCTGCATGGGCGGCATCAACTCGAAAAACTCGCCCAATTCCTGAGCCACGATCCCCGTCCAACCCTCGCGGATGTGCCGGTTCAGACTCAGCGCCTTGTATTGCGTAAGAACATACACGCGGCGGAGGCCGGAGTTAATGCAATTCGAGAGCGTGATGTCGATGATCCGGTAATGCCCGCCGAAAGGCACCGCCGGCTTGGCCCGGTCGCGCGTGAGCGGAAATAACCGCTCGCCGGCGCCCCCGGCAAGCAGCACTCCCAGTGCTTCCTTCATGTCCATAGGATTCCGCCCTGGCCTCTTTTCTGTCCTCGGACTCTCTTATCCGCATCTCCCCGAAGCATGGCGCCTGCCGGAACAACGAATTGGCAAACGCCACTTGCACCCTCTCCGTTATCGAACGGTGGGAGAATACCACACCCGGATGAACTTGGCAGGCCACCTATCGATTACGCGCCTTCGAGATCAATTGCGCACGGCTTACCGCGTTTTCTTGAACTTGTATTCCAGCCCCACCGAGATGGCGAAGTTGACGTCGAACTGCGAAAAGCTTTGGGGAGGGCTAACCAAGGGATTGTAGAAGTTGTAGTGAGTCATCACGGCATCCGGCGTGATGCGGAAGACCCAGCGCGCCGAGCGGTTCAAATCGAAATCTCCGCCGATAATCGCTGCCGGCGCCACCTGGTTGTGGTAGAAGTCGAAAATCGCCGGCGCCTCCCCCAGCAGGTCTTTCTGGAAATCGCCGTACACGCCGCCGACCAGCAGGTGCGCTAGGAGGGCGCCGTGCTGGTTGTGCGGCCCCAGCCACTCGGGACCGCCAACAAAGAAATACTGCTTCACCATCGGACCCTTGAGCGGTCCGCCGCCTGGGCCGGCGGAGTTCGTGCCCGCCCCGCTGGTGCCAACATATGCGCGGCCGGAGCCCTCCAGACCCCAGTGCTTGCTCAGCCACATGGAGCCGGCAAGATTAAGCCCGCCCAGGTTCGAGCCCTGCAACAGCGTCGGTCCCGCCTTCATGTGGTCGTAGGCCATCCCCAGCGAAAGGTCAAAGCGGTTATCGTACCGCACGTCTGCCAGCGGATTCACGGGGACATATGCGCCGTTGGCAGGGGCCTGAGGGGCGCTTTGAACGCCGGCGTTCTGATCCTGGGCGTACATTCCCGCCGGCAAAGCCACAGCCGCAGCGGCGGCAAAAATCAACACCAACCTTACTTTGAGGCGCATCACCAACCAGCTTACAAGACCGCAGCGGCCGCGGACAACGCGGCCGCAGGGCCGGCGATTTTGGCTTTTAAGGCGTGCAGGGCTCAGTCCAGCGCACCCATGCCAGATAGCGGGCGGTCTTCAGGGTTTCGATCGCCACCAGAAAATCGAGATGCGCCGACGAAATCGGTTCCAGGGCCGGCGCCGCGTGCGTTCGCCACTCCAGCGGCAAATCACCGAGCATCATTGCGGTGCGGGGCAGCTGCCGCGCGCTCGCAATGACCTCGGCCGAACGCCATCCGTGGGCCTTCATGATCCGGACTGAGTAACACACATTTTGGAGGGTGTCTTTAGCCTGCCCTTCCACATAAATCGCCGAGCCGGGAATACCCTGCGCTTCCGCCACTTTGCCCATCACCTGCCCTTCCACGAAGCGGTTGTGGGCGGCGCCTCCGGTGAGAACAATGCGCGGCGCCACGCCCCGCTCGTATTCCCGCACCCCCTCGGTTACGCGCGACAGTTGCTCCGGGCTAGGGTTGCCATCGCTATTGGCGGGAGCTCCCAGCACGATGATGGCGTCAAAATGGTCGAGCGAAGTGTCGGAGCCGGGCGCGAACTTGCGCGCCAAAGCGGCCCAGAGGATGAGAAGCGCGACCGCCCCGGCTCCGATTACAACAAGCCGAAAAAGCCAATGGCCTGTGGGCCGCAGAGGTAAAGTTCGATGCGCGCGGCGGCGCCGCGCCTGGGGAGTGCGAGAACGGACGACAGTCACGGAACCTACCTCCAAGAGTAACCATACATTCCGCGCCGCTCACCCCGGCGGTCCTCTGGCCCCTTTCTGTTGATGGAGCAGACTCCGGTGGCGATTGCACTGTCCGCGAATGACCGATACGCCCTTGTGCTTATACCCGGCTCGCCATCGAGCTCATGATCGCAAAAAACCCCGCGATCGCCGAAGAGGCCCATACCCTCGTCGACTTCCATAAAACCGTGAAGCTCGTTTGTGCAAGAACCGTCGCGCCTCGCTTCACTGCGTCACGGGCTGCTGCGGCGGTGTCTTCGGCAGCCGGAGATGGCGCGCATTCGCCGGAGGTGCGGGATTGGCAGCCTCAGCGGCGGGAGCCGGCGGCGTAGCTGGAAACGCGGGGCCTTTTTTGATGCGCACGTCGCCTTCATCGGCGCTGAGTACAATCTTGGGCCCTCCTGCGCCAATCCTTCCGCTGACCGTCTTGTCTTCGTCGCCGCTGACGTTCAGGCCGAAATCGGTCACAATATCTCCGTTGTGGGTATGCCCGTCCACGGTTCCTGCCGCATTGGGAGGCAGCGTAATTTCAACGTCGCCTTTGCCGTTGCGAACATCAATCCCGTAAGCGCCGGCCGGCTCGATGGAAACGGTCCCGTCCCGGTCTTCGACATAGGTGTCGCCATAGATTTCGCCCAAATCCACGTCCTTGGCGTGGGTCGCCACGCGGATGGCGCCTTGAGCTTCGGTCACCCGCAGGTCGTCGGAATCGAGAGTCAGGTCGCCCGGTAAGGACGCCAGGTCGAGATCCGTGACCGAGGTATGCAGCTTGACGGGTCCTGAGATGTTCTCCATGTGCACATCGCCAAAGATGTCGCCGTTCACGGTGATCCGACCTTTGAAATCGGAAAGGGTAAGGTCATTGCAGTTGCCGTCGGCGGTCAGATCCCCCGTCACCTGATGGGCCGAAAAGTCGTGCCGGCCATTCGAGAAATGCGCCACGATGGGGCCGGTGACGCCGTTCAGATGCGTGTCTCCGCGGGCGGCGTTAATCGTGATCCCCGCGCCCATGCCCGCCGCAGTCACATCGCCGCGCTCCGAATGGACGGTGATCCGCGCCATTTTAGGAACCGTGATCGTGAGGTTCACGCGCCCATGGTCATTGCCGTTGGATTGCACCACTGCCGAGGCGCCATTTACCGTGAGGCGCGCGGCTTCGGCGGCAAAGATTTTGCTCGCGCCCGCATCGGAATCGGCAAAGGCAATCTCGTGGGCCTGCACCTGAACATTGGGCGTGTCCCCGGCCATAATGCTGATATCGCCGCGTGGATCCTCGATTTGGACGGTGGCGTTGGCCGGAACCGGCTGGCTCAAAGCCTGCTGGTCGCTCTCGTGCTCGGGTAATCCAAAAAAGTTGAAGAAATCGCCGTTATTTCCATTCCACGGCCCGATCCACGGCCGCATATGGCT
>JASHUH010000472.1 GCA_030040115.1 Acidobacteriaceae bacterium
CGGACAACATCTGCTATCTGGGAGGCGCTTCAGCCGGCTTGCCTCTCGCCGCCTCCACCCCCAGCGGCACGGCATGCCCACAAACATCTCAAAACCGCGGAGGAGGCTACGATTTCGGGCCGGCTCTGGATTTTATCGACGCGCCCACGCAATCGGCCTCGGTGGCGTTCGATATGGCGCCCACCCGGCGGCTGCAAGCCAACCTCGGTTATAACGTGAGCGCGGTGAGCGGCAGCCAGTTCTTTAACGATCCGCGGGCGGTGAACGGTTCGCTGAATTCGACTTACCAGTCGCCTTTTGTGAACATTGCATGGAAGTACGGGGCAGGATGGACGTGGAAGGCGCAGTACAACTTCTACGGCTACGGGGAGGGCGGTCCTTCGGGCGCCGAGTACTGCAGCGCCACCGACCCGACGCCCACGACGCCGGCTACCGTGGTTCCATGCAGCTCAATCACGGCGTATCAAACGGGCGTGACGCTTTCATCCGCGGGCGAAAGCTTGCCACGGAATTTCCACGCCGGCAACGTACTGCTGGGAATGCATTACGAATTCTGACCACCGGGGCGAACCAGGGTCCAGGAAGATTTGGCCCACCCCTTTTTTGAAGGATTCGCAGGCGCACAAAGCTCTGTGAATAACGGAAAGAAACTCTTCGGCGGGCCGCGCCGGCCGGGAAAGTGCAAGGAGCACGAGCATGAGCAAGAAGATTCGATTTGCGGGTATGTTGACGGTGGCGGTTCTCTTCGCCGGCGCCATGGGCTTCGCCCAGTCCGGGGAAGCGACGTATAAGGCCAAGTGCCAGAGCTGTCATGGCGCTGAAGGCACGCCGAATCCGGGCATTGCCAAGATGATGGGCGTAAAGCCCGCCAATGACGCCGCGGTGAAGGCGCATAGCGAGGCGCAGATGATCGCCATCACGACCGATGGCAAGGGCAAGATGCCGGCGTTCAAGGGAAAGCTGACCGACGCGCAGATTAGGGATTCCGTGGGCTACTTCCGCACCTTCGCGAAATAGGAAGCGGGAAAAGAGCACGAAGAGGCAGGAACCGGCGCGGGGCACGTTGACACGTCCGCGCCGGTCGTGTGAGATGGGATCAGTTTCCCATTTTAATTGCGGCGCCAGCGGCAGGAAGTCTCCGATCGCGGCTGGACCTAGATAGAGAATCACCGGGTAAATTGCGGACGGACGCGTATTGACCGGAAAAACCTCAAGCACTGGAAAGATCCAAGGAGTGTAAGAATGACCAAGACGATTCGATCTCTGATAGTGTTCGCTGCGGCTGCTGCCATGGCCGGCGCGATGAGCTTCGCCCAGTCCTCAGGGGAAGCGACGTACAAAGCGAAATGCCAGATGTGCCATGGGGCGACGGGAACGCCCAGCCCAGGAATGGCCAAGATGATGGGCATCCCGTCCGCTTCCGATCCATCCGTAAAGAAGCTGACGGTGGCGGAGATTGAAAACGTGGTGACGAACGGCAAGGGCAAAATGAAGCCGATCGCTGGGTTGAGCGATGCGCAGGTAAAGGCGGTAGCCGAGTATTTCAAGACCCTCAAATAGTCGGTACAATCGAAAACTGAAACGCACAACAAAGCGGGCTTGGAGCTCTCGACTCGCGGGCGACAAGGTGCGCCACGGCCTTTTGACCGGGCCGTGGCGCAGCGCTTAACAGCCGCGAGGCCGCGCCGGCGCGCTGTGCGGCAGCTTTGAAATGGCTTTTGGTCCGCCGGCGCGCGGGTCAATCCCAACCTCGGGAGTTAAAGTGTCATTTCTTCAAAATTTCCGCGAAAATTGGCTGAGGCCGGCGTTATTTTTCGGCAATAACCCCATCAGCCTGGCCGGCGGCGCCATCACCACCGCATCCGGCGTGACGATGGTCGGCTACTGGATAGCAGAGTTGGTCGGCCACCTGAATGAGAACCCTTATCTGGGCATTATCTTTTCCCTGATTCTGCCCATATTGTTCGTGATCGGGCTGGGGCTGATCCCCATTGGGGTGCTGGCGCGGCGAAGAAAGCTTATGCGGGCGGGACAGATTCCCGCCGCATACCCCAAGATCGACTTAAACGACCGGATTTTCCGGCATGGGCTGGACATCGTGCTGGTGACGACGATCGTTAACCTGCTGGTGGTGGCGACGGCCAGCTATCGCGGCGCGGACTATATGGATTCACCGCAGTTTTGCGGCCAGTCCTGCCATGTGATGAACCCGGAATACACCGCTTACCAGGTTGGCGCGCACTCCCACGTGGCCTGCGTGCAGTGCCACATCGGCGAGGGCGCCGAAGCCTACTTCAGCGCCAAAGTGAACGGGACCAAGCAGATTATCGAAGTGGCTTTCGACCGGTATCCGCGGCCGATCCCGTCGCCGGTGACGAACCTGCGTCCGGCGCGGTATACCTGTGAAGCCTGCCACACACCTACGCGCTTCGATGGCGATAAGCTGCTGGTGAAATCGGAGTTCGCCGACGACGAGAAGAACACCGAAACCCAGACGGTGCTGATATTGCACCTGGGCGGCGTAGATTCGCTGTCGCACCTGACCGGGATCCATGGGGTTCACCTGGGGCACATCGAGTACATCGCCACCGATTCAACGCGCACCACGATTCCCTGGGTGGAGCGGGAAAACCCCGATGGATCGTACACGGTTTATAGTTCTCTGCCGGCGGGCAGCCGCGCTCCCCAGGGCGAGCGGCGCACCATGGATTGCATCGACTGCCACAATCGAGCGGCGCACCCATTTCAGCCCGCCCAGGAGGCGCTCAACCAGGCAATGGCCGACGGGATCATTAGCGCCAATCTGCCCTGGATTCACAAAGAGGGCCTGCAACTGCTGAACGCCACGTACACGAGTCAGGCGCAGGCGCGCGCCGAAATTCCGCAGGCGCTGACCGCGTTCTATCGGAAGAGCAACCCGGATGTGCTGACGGCAAAAGGGCCGCAGGTAAAAGCCGCGGCGCAGGAGCTGGCAACGCTGTACAGCGAGAATGTCTTCCCCTCCATGAAGGTGACGTGGGGCACGCATCCGAATCACATCGGACACATGAGCTATCCCGGCTGCTTCCGCTGTCACGATGGCAGCCACGTGGCCAAGAACGGCGAGGCGATCCCGCAGGACTGCTCGGTTTGCCACAACTTGCTGTCCGTGGAGGAAGCCAAGCCCAAGGTGCTTTCCGATTTGGGTATTCAGCAGGTGGTTGTCGGGTCGACGTACTGACGCGAGTGAAAGCCGGCGGAAATCCTGTTTTTCGCGCTTTTCGCTACGCCACCCGGCTATCGGCTCAGCCTGTTCCTGCAGCTTGCCGACCTGCGCGGCTCCGAGTTGTCGCCGTGCCGGTTTCACGGTGGGAAGCCGGAGCATGAATGTGAAACCCGGGAAACCACGACGGCCCCAGCGCCGCGCGATAGACTGACATTTTGCCTGCCGGGAGCCGGGTCTTCATGCATTCCAATCATGCCGCCCATTTCAATCTCGCCGCCGCGGCGCGCGAGGCGATGGTCGAACACGGATTTCAACTCCAATTTCCCGACGGAACCGATGCGGAGCTGGCCGCGATTGAGTCCGATGCGGAGGCGCCGCTGGAGACTGGGCTCAAAGATCTGCGCGGATTACTCTGGTCATCGATCGATAACGACACATCGAAGGATCTCGATCAGATCGAGTGGGCCGAACCGCTGGGCGACGGCCGCATGCGCGTGCTGGTGGGCGTGGCCGACGTAGATGCGCGCGTCCACAAAGGCACATTGATCGATAGCCATGCGCAGAGCGAGACCACGTCGGTGTACACGGGCGTGAAGGTCTTTCCCATGTTGCCCACGCAGCTTTCAGAAGGCGTCACGTCGCTGAATGAGAATGAGGACCGGGCGGCGATGGTGATCGAGGTCTGCGTGGATGCGGAGGGCGCGGCTTCCGATGGGAAGGTGTATCGCGCGCTGGTGCGCAACCGCGCGCAACTGGCGTACAACAGCGTGGGAGAGTGGCTCGAGGGCCGCGGGCCGGTTCCGGCGAAGATCGCCGCCAGCGTCGCATTGTCGGCGCAACTCAAGCTGCAGCACGATGCGGCGCAACGCATGAAGGGCAGCCGCTATCAGCACGGCGCGCTGGATTTGGAAACCGTCGAGACGCGGCCGGTGATGGTCCGCGAAGAAGCGGTGGAAATCAAGCCCCTCGAAAAGAATGACGCCACGTCGTTGATCGAGGAATTCATGGTGGCTGCCAACGGCGTAATGGCGCGCACGCTCGATGAGGCCAGGCTAGCGTCGATCCGGCGCGTCGTGCGCACACCCAAACGTTGGGATCGCATCGTGGAGCTCGCCCAAGGGCTAGGGGCAAAACTGCCCGCCGAGCCGGATTCGAAGGCGCTGAACGAGTTTCTCCTGACTCGCAAGCAAGAGGACCCCGACCGCTTTCCCGATCTCTCGCTGGCGGTAGTGAAACTTTTGGGGCCCGGCGAGTACGTGCTGGTGAGGCCGAATGAGGTTTCGCCGGGGCATTTTGGCCTGGCAGTGCAGGATTACACACACTCGACCGCACCCAATCGCCGCTTTCCCGATTTGGTGACGCAACGGCTGCTGAAGGCCCGGTTTGCCGGGGTGGCGCAGCCGTATACAGAAGAGCAGCTCGAGGCCATCGCCGCGCGTTGCACGCGGATGGAAGACGCGGCGCGGAAGGTGGAGCGTGAAATGCAAAAACGCATTGCCGCGGTGGTGCTGGCCAAGCGCATTGGGCAAAGCTACCGGGCCGTGGTGACGGGCGTGAACCAACACGGAATTTTTGTGCGGGCGCTCGCCGCGCACGTGGAAGGCATGCTGGTGAACGGGGGCAAAGGGCTGGATGTGGGCGACCGGTTGACGGTGAGGCTGGTCTCGACCGATCCGGAGCGCGGCTTTATCGATTTTGCTATTTAGAGGTTCATAGCGCACGTTCGCCGAAGGAGAATAGAGGGCGAATCTTGAGGGCGCATATCTCTGTGTCTTCGCACGCCGCTCCTGCGTCTAATTGAGAAGGATTGCGCCGGCGTAACGAAGATTCCACGGCGGTTTCAAGCGGTTGCTTCGCCTTGGCGGAAGAGAGCCGGATACTGTCGCTCGAGAAAATTGCTCGACTGGAGAGCAGCGGCGAAGAGCTGGAGCAGCCTTGGGATCGCTCCCAGCCGCTTGCTTGAAGCACAAGGGGCGAAGGGGCGCTTTCTACCCTAGGCAAAACCTTGACCGCACGAGCATAGGTTAAGGGAGTCTCGACCGGAAGGAACGGCCGCGGGCTTGCAACTGGAGAATGGATGGGTTTCTTTTTGGGATGGGTTGCGGTGACGCTTTTTCCCGGCATCGCTTTAGGGGGGCTGTCTTCTGTTGCTTTTTCACAGGTTCCGGCTTCGCAGCCGGCCGTGGTCTCGGCGGCGGAGCTTCCACGGGCGCCAGAGCCGGCCTTCGGGGCGGCTCCGGCGAGCCAGCAGAGCCAGTCGAGCCAAAGCAGTTCGAACCAGAAGCAGAACCAAGCCTCGCCAAGCCAGAGTCGGGATTCGGATTCAAATGACCAACACAAACCGCTTCCGCAACCGAAAAGGATACTGGGCGTAATGCCGAATTATCGCGCGGTATCGGCGGGGGTGCGTCCACCGCCGCCCACTCCGCGCGAGGCGTTCAAAATCGCCACGGAGGACAGCTTTGATTACTCGGCCTTCGTTTTTGTCGGCATTACCTCGCTGATGGCGGAGGGGTTCGATGACCATCCCCAGCTTGGCAAGGGGGTTCCGGGTTTCTGGAGATATTACTGGCGCGGCTATCTCGATAAATCCGACGGGAATTACTGGGTGGTCTGGGCATTGCCCACTGTAACGCACGAGGATGAGCGCTATTACTCCAAGGGCGAGGGATCCATCCTTGGCCGCGGCGTCTTCGCGGCCACGCGCGTCCTCATCACGCCCAATTATGCCGGTAAGAACACTTTCAACGCATCGGAGATCCTGGGCCGCGGCATTGCTAACGCCATTTCGCTGACCTATTACCCGAGCCGGACTCAGACTGTCGGAGGGTTCACTTCAAAATACGCGTACGCCGTCGGCCGCGATGCGCTCACCGACGTGTTTCGCGAATTCTGGCCGGACATCAACGCACACTTGTTGCATCGCCGCCATTCATCTTCGGTCGCAGGGTCCTCTTAGCTTCGTTTTGGTGAAAGTATGATCGTACGTTTTTATTCTGTTTCCTGCGCGATTGCGGTGGCATGCATGTTGGCCGCGATCTCCTTTTCGTTACAAGCGCAGGAGCCGCAGTCACTCCCGGCGGTGACTGTTTCCTCCGCAACAGCGGCGGAAAGCGTTCCGGACGCGCCTACGCCCCAGCTTGAAGTAGCGGCAGCCCAGGCGCCGCAAGCCGGAACGGCGCCGGGTGCGCAGGCTCCGGCGGGAAGCGCGCCTCCGGCCGCAGGCGGTGCGCAAAGCAGTTCCAGTGCGCAAGGGACCGATCCGCCGTCGGGCGTGCAGCAGACGCAGCACCAGGAGGCGGAACAGCAGCTCAAGGCAGAAGAGAAGCAGCGAATTCTGGGCGTTGTGCCCACCTTCAACACTACTTACATCTGGAATGCTGCGCCTCTGAGCCCCGGGCAGAAGTTCAATTTGGCCCTCCACTCCTCGGTCGATCCTTTCGCTTTTGCCGCCGCCTTCCTGGTGGCCGGCTACCACGAAGCCTTCAACCAAGATCCCGGCTTCGGCTGGGGCATTGAGGGATTCGGCAAGCGTGCGGGCGCGGCGTTTCTCGACGAGTTCGACGGGGAGATGATTGGCAACGCCTTTTTGCCCATTGTGCTCCGCCAGGACCCGCGCTTTTTCCGGCTCGGGCATGGCGCGTTTCGCCACCGGTTGTTCTACGCCGTTGCGACCAGTTTCATCTGCAGGGGCGATAAAAGCGGCAAGTGGGAGCCCAATTACTCCAATGTGGGCGGGAACATCATCGCGGGAGCCATTTCGAATCTCTATTACCCCGCGCAGAATTCGGGTTGGGGACAAACCTTCAGCAACGGGCTGATCGTGACCGCCGAGGGCACGGCAGGCGGGGTGTTTCAGGAATTCTGGCCGGACATTTCACGAAAGGTTTTGCATCGCGACCCCACCCGCGGGGCGGATGCGCTGGCAAGAGCGGAAGACAAAGCGAAGCAGCAGAAGCAGAGCCTGGATTCGAGTTCGCAGTAGTCATGCGAGACGGCTACAGCGTGTTTCCATTGCGCGATGGTTCGAGGGCGGGATTTGGATCGAAAACGCTCTCATTGCGCACCAGCAAACATGCGCCGCCCCACGGCCGCTTGCCATGAGTAGGGAAGCGGTCGGGAAAAAGAGCAAAAGGCCACATCCAAAGCGGCAGGCGCTTGACGCGCGCCGCCACATGCAAGAGCGATTGCACGCGCGCCGGTTTCCATCCGTGAGGGACAAAAAACTCCGGCCCTTCTTCCGGGCCAAATTCGAGAGGCGCACCCGCTGCTTCGAGATGCGCCCCCATCCGCTTCTTCATGACCGCGAGCAGTGCTGGAGAAACAAGGTCCAGAATCCAGGTTTCGAAGCTCGACGGCCCAGCCAGATCCTCCGCCAACGCGGCTGCCTGCTCGCGGTTGAAATAAATCATCAGACCTTCGGAGAGGATAAGCGCACGATTCGCCTTCCGGCCGAGTTCGGCGAACATCGTGCGGCGCGCTGCGCGAGCGGATAAATCAAGCCGCAGGCGTTGGAGAGAACACACCGGCCGCTCGGCCGCGAGGCGCTCCTCTTTGTAATCGAGAATGGCGGGCAGATCGATCTCGATCCAGCGCAGCGAAGCCGGCAGATCCATCCTGTAGGGGCGCGTGTCCAAGCCAGCGGCGAGGTTGACGACCATCCCGGCGCCGGCGGCGATTTGCGCATGAATCATCTGGTCCACCAGATACGTCCGGGCGATCCACGACCAGGTATGACGGGTTCCAAATTTCAGTTCTCGCGCGATTCTGGCTCCGCGCTCGCCGGCCAGGAGTTCCGCATAGGGGTCGCGGAAGAGCGCGTCCGGCCGCTGGGACTCCCAGCCGCGGAAAACTGCGGCCCAGAGCGCGGTGTCGGAAATGTTGCGGATGACGGGCTGCTGGCCCGCAGGTTGACGCGCGGGAGTGGTCATTGCGGCCTCCGATTTGGGGATAGCCACCAGTGTAGTGGAACGCGATGCGCTCAAGTCGCATCGCCTGTTATTGTTTACCTTTGCTCTCAGGAGCGAAGCAATCGAAGATGACGCACTGTCCGGTCAAATTCGGCACAGACGGGTGGCGTGGAGTGATCGCCGACGATTTCACCTTTGCCAATGTGCGTACGGCCGCGGCGGCCATCGCCGCCTACATTCACGCGCAGGAGGACCCCGCGAAGGGGTTGTGCATTGGCCACGACACGCGCTTCGGTTCCAAGGCCTTCGCCCGGACATGCGCAGAGGTGGCCGCGGCCACGGGCATTCCCGTCATGCTGGCGAAAGGCGTGACGCCAACACCGGCGCTGAGCTTCGGAGTGCGTGCGCGGGGGGCGGCCGGCGGCATCATGATCACCTCGTCACACAATCCGGCCCAGTGGAACGGGGTGAAGTACAAGGCGTGGTACGGAGGGTCGGGCAAACCGTCGATCATGGCCGCCATTGAGTCGTACCTGGATAAACCGGCGAAGTGCGCCGAGCAGCCGGCGGCGATCAAGGAAGTGGATTTCCTGCCACCGTATCTCGAAGCCATCCAGAGCTTCGCCGACCTGGATCTGATCGCAAAGTCGGGCATGAAGTTCTGCGTCGACTCAATGTACGGCGCGGGGGGCACGATTCTCGCCGATATTTTCAAGCGCATCGGCGTGGATTGCGTGCAGATTCGCGCCAACCCCGATCCGCTTTTTCCGGGCATCCACCCCGAGCCCATCGAGCCGCATATTCGCGCGCTGGGCGAGGCCACGGTGGCCCACGGCTGCGACGCCGGTTTGTGTACGGATGGCGACGCGGACCGCATCGGGGCCACCGACGAGCATGGAAATTTCGTCGATCCGCACAAGATCTACGCAGTGCTGTTAAGTTGGGTGCTGAAGCGCAAAGGGTGGCCGGGCGCCGTGACTCGCGCCTTCAACACCACCAAGATGCTGGACCGCATTTGCGCCCAATATGGGCGCGAACTGATCGAACACGGCATCGGCTTTAAATTTGTGTGCGATTACATGCTGGAGCGGGAAATCCTGATGGGCGGCGAGGAATCGGGCGGCATCGGCTTCCAGCGCCACTTGCCGGAACGCGACGGACTGCTGAACTCGTTGCTGCTGGCGAATGTGATGGCTGCGGAGGGCCAGACGCTCGGCGAGCTGGTGGCTGGACTTCAGGCCGAGTACGGCGAACACCAGTACGGGCGCGTCGATTTGCACATTCCCGACGAGCGAAAAAACGCGGCGATTCAGAGGGCGCGGGCGCTCCAGCCTGGCGACCCCGCGCTGGCCGGAATGCCGGTGTTGCGCACCGAGACTCTGGACGGGGTGAAGCTGTATCTGGAAAATCCCGAGGCCGTTACCAAGCCGAATGCCGCGGAAACCTGGATTCTGTTCCGGGCCAGCGGCACCGAACCGCTGCTGCGGATCTATACCGAATCGTGTTCGAAAGAATCGGTGGCGCGGCTGCTCGATTCGGGGCGGACATTTGCGCTTGGCGCCCGGTAAGGGATAGTTTATGGAGGGGCTGGATCGGGGCGATCCGGCTGTTGATAAAGTGAAGTTTACCTTTCCTGGTTTATAGGAGAACACCATGTCTTGCAAAAGCCAAGTTCTTGGGCGACTCAGTGTGGGGCGGTCAGCGCGGATTCTTTGCGCGACGATTTTTGCCGGAGCGGCGCTGCTTTTCTCGAGCGTGAGGCTTGCCGCGATTCCCGTGCACGGCTCTCACGACTATTTTGTGTATGTGGGAACTTATACCCGCGGCGACAGCAAGGGCATTTATCTCTATCGCTTCGATGAGGCGACGGGCCAGATGACCTCGTTGGGGCTTGCGGCGGAGACGGCGAATCCTTCGTTTGTCATCACCGATCCCACGCATCGCTATCTCTATGCGGTGAACGAGATGGCCAATCGCAGTCCGAATGCTCCTCGGGGCGGGTTTCATCAAGGCACGATCGCCAGCTACGCCATCGATTCCAAGACGGGAGCGCTCAAGTTTCTTAACAGTGTGTCTTCAGGCGGCAGCGGGCCATGTCACCTGGCTATCGATAAGTTGGGCAGGATTCTGTTTGTGGCGAACTACAGTAGCGGAAGTGTGGCCTCATACGCCATTCTGAAGGGCGGAAGCATTGGCGCCATGACCTGGTTCGACCAACACCACGGCTCTGGCGCCAATCCCAAGCGCCAGGAAGGGCCGCACGCGCATGAGGTGGTGGTTTCCCCCGACAACCGTTTTCTCTTTGTGCCCGATCTTGGACTGGATCACATCCTCATCTATCGCATCGACGAGGCGAAGCGCACGTTCAGCGCCAGCAATCCGGCCTACGTTGCGGTGAATCCGGGTCTGGGCCCGCGGCATTTCGCCTTTGCGCCGGACGGCAGATTCGCCTATGTGGTGTGCGAAATGGGTTCGAGCGTGGTGGCCTTCTCGTATAACCGCGAGACCGGGGCCTTGACGGTGATTCAAACTATCTCCACGCTGCCGGCGGGATATTCGGGAGAAGACGCCTCGGCGGAGATACACATCGATAAGTCGGGGCGGTTTCTTTACGCCTCCAATCGCGGCCAAAACACCATTACCGAGTTTCAAATCGACAAAACCACGGGTAAGTTAACGCCGGTGCAAAATATTTCGACCGAAGGAAAGACTCCGCGCAATTTCGTCATCGATCCATCGGGCAAATATCTTATCGCCGCCAACCAGGATTCGAATAACATGGTTGTTTTTAAGATCGATCCGGCTAACGGGCATTTGACGCCCGCGAACCAGAACCTGGAGATAGAGGCTCCGGTGTGCCTGACATTCGTTCCCGAGGCAGGATCCGCGCCCGTAGCGCGCGGATTGAATTAACGGCCGCGCCGGGGCGGGAACCCGCGCCGATTGCAGGTGTGGGCGGGCCTGGCAGTGCCGGTGATGGAAGGCCGGTGGTCGACAATCCGCGCGCGCCTCCGTGGCGGAGATGCGAAGCTGTGTAACTGGGCCGAGCCCGCTCGCCATCAACACGAGATTCCATAAAGGATGTGAGACCATGAAACTTCCAGGCATCAAGCTGTCACGACGGACGTTGATGAAGAACGCCGGGCTATTCGCCACCGCCGGCGCATTGGGCTTTACCGGGCGTGAGCCGGCCGGATCGCAAGACGCCGTTCCGGCGGTCAATGGCTCCGGACCGCGGGCGCTGGCGCTGATCGGCGACCGCTACCATAATTCCGATTACATCCGGGTGGCGTTGGATAAGGTCTTCCACGAACTGAATATCCCGGTCGACTACACCATCCATTACGAGCGCATTTCCGCCGGCCTGCTCAAGAACTATCGGTTACTGCTGATCTTGCGTGACGGCATGATCTGGCCCGATGGCTATCTGGGGCCGGACGCCTACACGGCTTACGAGCGGAACCTGGAGAATCTGCCTTCGCGCAACGCGGAGCCGAAACCGGTGATGTGGATCAGCGAGGAGCAGGGCGCGGCGATCAAAGACTTCGTAAATTCGGGCAACGGCTTTTATGCCCTGCATAACTGCAGCCATATCTCCCTGAGCTCGAAGAATTATCGTGAGGTGATGGGCGGCGCCTACATCGGTCATCCGCCTCTTCGCCCGTTCCGTGTTCGAGCTTCAGCCAACGCACACCCCATTACTCAGGGAATGACTGACTTTATCGTCAACGACGAGC
>JASHUH010000473.1 GCA_030040115.1 Acidobacteriaceae bacterium
ACGGCAGCTCGGATGACCCGAGGCGAGGTCTGGCAAGTGGATCTCGGCCTTGCCGCGAAAGTTCGGCCGGCTTTGGTTCTCAGCCGCCCTCCCGGCGACAATGACCGCGCTCTTGTGACTCTCGTTCCCCACACGACCGCGATCCGGGGTTCGACGTATGAGGTGGCCGTTCGCGTGGGATTCCTGCGCGAGGGCGCCTTCGACGCGCAGAACCTGGTCACAATTCCCCACGCGAAGCTCATGCGCAGACTGGGCCAACTAACCGAACAACAGATTTCCATGGTGGAGACAGCCGTGCGCCGCTGGCTCGGCCTCGAAGGGTAAGACGAAGAGACCGGAGGATACCGGCCCAAAGAACCTCGCTATCCGAACAGGAACTCCTTCTCCCGCAGCTCCTTGATCGAGTCGCGCAGCCGCGCAGCCTTCTCGAACTCGAACTTCTTCGCCGACTCGCGCATTTCGATTTCGAGCTTCGCAATGTAAGCGTCCACCTCTTCTGCCGACTTGAACTCCGGTACCCCCGCCACCTCCTCCTCCGCCACTTCGCCGTATTCGGCCTTCAGAATCGCCGCCAACCCCATGTCTACACGGCTCATGATCGACTGCGGCGTAATCCCGTTTTCCTCGTTGAACGCGCGCTGGATCGCACGGCGCCGGTCGGTTTCGTCCATGGCCCGCCGCATCGAATCCGTCACCATGTCGGCATATAAAATCGCCCTCCCTTCGATGTGCCGCGCCGCCCGGCCCATGGTCTGGATCAGCGAACCGGCCGAGCGCAGAAAGCCCTCCTTGTCCGCGTCCAGAATCGCCACCAGCGAAACCTCCGGCAAATCCAGCCCCTCGCGCAGCAAATTGATCCCGATCAGCACGTCGAACTCGCCCCTGCGTAGCCCGGCCAGCAGCTTCACCCGCTCCAGCGTCTCGATCTCCGAGTGCATATACCGGCAGCGCACGCCCACCTCGGTGTAGTAGCCGGCCAGGTCCTCGGCCATGCGCTTGGTCAGCGTGGTCACCAGCACCCGCTCATGGCGATTGGCGCGATCGCGAATCTCAGCCAGCAAATCGTCGATCTGCCCTTTCACCGGCCGCACTTCGACCTCCGGATCCACCAGCCCCGTCGGCCGGATCACCTGCTCCACCACCACTCCACTCGACCGCGTGAGCTCGTAGGGTCCCGGCGTCGCCGACACGTAAATCACCTGGTGCACTCGGTTTTCGAACTCATCAAACTTCAGCGGCCGATTGTCCATGGCCGAGGGCAGCCGGAAGCCGTAATCCACTAGTGTCTGTTTGCGGCTGCGGTCGCCGTGCCACATACCGTGCACCTGCGGAATGGTCGCGTGGCTCTCGTCCACGAAAAGCAGGTAATCGCGCGGAAAATAATCCAGCAGTGTGGGCGGAGGCTCGCCCGGCAGCCGTCCCGAAAAGTGCCGCGAGTAATTCTCGATGCCGTGGCAGTAGCCCATCGACTTGATCATCTCCAGGTCGAAACGTGTGCGCTGATTGACCCGCTGCGCTTCCACCATCCGTCCCTCGGCTTCGAGATGCGGAACCCACTCATTCAGCTCCTTCAGAATCGAGTCGATGGCCTCGGACTTGCGCTCCGGCTGCACCACGTAATGGCTTTTGGGATAGATGGGCAGCCGCCCGTACTTCTGCCGCACCGTGCCGAACAGCGGATCGATCTGCGCCAGCGTTTCGATCTCGTCGCCAAAAAGCTCGATGCGATACGCTGACTCGTCATACGTCGGAAAAACCTCGATCACGTCGCCGCGCACGCGGAACGTGCCGCGCCGGAAATCGGTGTCGTTGCGCTCGTAGAGAATCTCCACCAGCCGCCGGGTGATGTCCTTGCGGCCGATCTGCTGGCCCTTTTCGAGCAGCAGCAACATGCCGTAATACGCCTCCGGCGAGCCCAGGCCGTAGATGCAGCTCACCGAGCTCACAATGATTGAGTCGCGCCGCTCGAAGAGCGATCGCGTCGCCGAAAGGCGCAGCTTATCCAGCTCTTCGTTGATCGTGGCTTCTTTTTCGATGTAGAGGTCGCCGGCCGGAATGTACGCCTCCGGCTGGTAGTAATCGTAGTAGCTCACGAAGTACTCGACCGCGTTGCTGGGGAAAAACTGCTTGAACTCGTGGTAAAGCTGGGCCGCCAGCGTTTTGTTGTGGGCCAGGATGAGCGCCGGCCGGTTCGACTGCTCGATGACCTTGGCCATGGTGAAGGTCTTGCCCGAGCCGGTGACGCCCAGCAGCACCTGGTGCTTTTCTCCCGCCGCCAATCCACGCACCAGCTCCTCGATGGCGCGCGGCTGGTCGCCCTTCGGCTTATAGCCGGTCACCAACTGAAAGTCCATGGCTGGATTATAGCCGGCCGAGGCGAATACCAGGCGAACCCATATCCTTCCCCTTGCAACCCGTCCGTCAGAACTTTTCCTGCGCTGTCTGCCCACAGTTCATAACAGGCTCTGCTCCGCTGTCCCGCTATCTCGGCTCCGCAACCCGCACCAGCAAAATGTCGTGGCTGGCAATTTCGAGCGGCATATTCTCGGTCAGCGTCATCTCCTCGCCGGTCCACAAATTCTTGGCTGGCTGCGCCCCGTGCAGCCCCAGGCGCGTCAGGCTCAGGTGGAACGGATGGCTCGAGAACCGGTCGCTGCCTGCATCCAGCACCGCAATCGCCATGGTCCCGCCCGCAAGCCGCCGCGTCCACACCTCCACTTCCCCGTCGGCATAGGCCCGCGTGGCCTCCTGGCCCAGCGGGTCCTGGTCAATCGCAATCACATCCCGGTTGGTCAAGATGGCCAGAATCTCCGGCCTCATGTGCGGCAAATCGTTGCCCGCCAGCAGCGGCGCGGCCAGCATCGCCCACATCGAAAAGTGGCTCCGGTTCTCCGCCAGACTCAATTTGCCGTTGCCCACCTCCAGCATGTC
>JASHUH010000039.1 GCA_030040115.1 Acidobacteriaceae bacterium
GGCTGAACTGGCGTTCCAGAGGAGTGGCCACCGAGGCGGCCATGATCTGCGCGCTGGCGCCGGGTAGACTGGCCTGCACGTTGATCGTCGGAAAATCCACCTCGGGCAAAGGCGCCACCGGCAGCACAGTGTAGCCGACAGCCCCCGCAAGCGCCACCGCGGCGGTGAGGAGCGTGGTGCCTACGGGCCGATGAATAAACGGAGAGGAAATGCTCATGCGCTCTCCGGGTGAGACTCCGACCGGCCGCTCATGCGTGTTCGGGGAAGAAGCGGCCAGCGATGCGCTGGGCGATGCGGCTGAAGAAGATTTAGATCGGCGGAGCGGTAGAGAGGGTGAAGACCTGCCTGAGTGTCTTTGAACGCCGTAAAATCACTACTCGGCAAGACGCCCTTCTGCCGGAAATGGCGGTCGAACAGCCGGCCCGCCCTCCCGTTGAACTGAGACGGATTTCGTCCGATGGAACAGAGATCTACTTCCTCGCCGTGCGCTGCGAAAGCCGGCGGCAGCAAGGCAACTGCGAATATGCCAATGAAAGCACAATGATCCATTCCACAGCCTGATTGCATTCTAAACTCGGACCTGGCGATCGCCTGCCCGCGGAGCGATCAGTTTGCTGCGGTGAGATGAAATGATCCAGCGGTCGGGCGCAACTGACGTGACCTGAATCAACCATGGTCATCCGCGCCGATGGCTCGGGGATGGCCCGGCCGAAACGGTCATTTCGCCTGCTGGATGCGCAAAGCTTCGCCCGGCGCGCCAAGGTATTTACCGTTAGCCGCAGATGAACGTTCTAAGTGGTGCGCGTTCAGTTGCATAGAGTTCCGTTAGAACTGCGGCTAACGTTGCAATCTATCGATGGGCGGGGCCGAAACACGCCGGCCCATCGTCCGGATGGCGGGGGAGAGCCAATGGAAAGCAGACCGACAGGACGGACTGTGGAGTTGATCCTGAACGCGCATTCGGCAATCCCATGACGACGGCGAGGTACGAGGGTCTTTGCGCGGGAGATCCCACCACGGAGGTCAGCGGGGCGGTCGTGTGCTATGCGCCAACAGTCGATTTTCTGCGGCGGACGGCGGATGAGCAAAGGAACCTGCCGATCTGCCGTGAGTACCCGTTTTTTCTGCATGGCGGTGTGAACTACAGCTACACCAGCGAAGGGCTCGAAGCCGCAATTAAGGATGATCCGGTGGTGGCGGCGAAGCGAAACTTCATTGCTTCGCACAAGCTCATGGTCTATCGGTATGGAGCGGCGTGGGACCAGTTCCGGCCGCATGCGCAATCGGCGGCGCTGGCGAAAGCGCTGGGGTTCGCGCCGATTCACTGGCCCGCAGGGGACCGGTCGCGGGCGGTGGTGTGCAACCTTGCCAGCAAGACGACTTGATTGACGTTGGCGAATATCGCCGTCGAGAAACTGCAGTGCACTGCGCCCCGAACCGTAGGCAGCTTCAATACACGCGTAAGCCGGGTTGCCGTGATTGCGGGCGAAACCGATCCCAAGGAAGCTTTGGCCAGAGTGTTGTGGGACCAGAAGATTGACGGCGTGATTGCGGGCGCAGGCGGGACGATTGATGAAGTCGACGGCGCAATTTCTTACTTTCGCGACGTGATGGCGACAGGACGGAAGATTGCATTGCTGGGGTTGGGCTACGGGCTGTCGGAAGGACCGGGCGTGGAGGAAATGGCGCATTGGATGCAAAGTGTTTTGCCTGATCTGCATATCGCCTAGTGGCCAACGCCGGACCCGAGTTGTGCTGCAGCGCGCCGCCGCAAAGGGAAGAAACTTCGTCATCTGCCATGAGTAGTCGTCGTTTTGGGATGGGTTCGATCCTCCGCAGGTGATGGTGGACGATCCGGTGCATCAGGCGAAAATCAAGTTTGCTGCGGACCATGAGATGGCGGGTATGCCTGGCCCGATGTATTTCAGCGTTACTGCCATTTCCCGGGACGGTCGATTTGGCAATGTGCTGGGAAGGAGATCCCAGTCAGTCAACACGTTGGGCACAGAGAGAGACTGGGACCTGCCGTCCACCGCGGAGAGATGAAGGTGGGCGCCTGAATCTGGGATTCGGGCCTGTAATCTGGCAGCCAAACAACATAGGGTACCTCCATGGCTTCGCCTCCCCGGTCATGTCAGTTGATGTGTAAAAGTAGGGGCGAAACTAAGCCGAGGAATCTTGACAAAAATCCTTGTGCGGCAGAACTTCGAGGGCCGCTCCGCCAGAAGAATTTGAGTTCTACACATGCTCCAAAAGCATCGTTCAACTCTCCGGCACTTCATCGGCCTGGGAGAGGCTTTCGTGATCGACCTGAGCACCTTTCACGGAGAAGAACACAGATTTGCGAATACTTAGCTTACCAGTAATCCCTTCGCCAGCATTTGCCGGATGCCGCGGAGGGCCTGGCGGGTGCGTTCTTCGTTTTCGATGAGGGCGAAGCGGACGTGGTGGTCGCCGTAGTCGCCGAAGCCGATGCCGGGCGAGACGGCGACCTTGGCGTCGGTGAGCAGGAGCTTGGAGAACTCAAGCGACTTGAGCTCGCGATAGGCTCGGGAATTTTGGCCCAGACGAACATGGTGGCTTTGGGCAGGGCGACCTGCCAACCGGCTTTGTTGAGGCCTTCGACGAGGACGTTGCGGCGGCTGCGGTAGATCGAGCAGATTTCGGCGACGCAGTGCTGAGGGCCTTCGAGGGCGGCGATGGCCGCGACCTGGATGGGCGTGAAGGCGCCGTAATCGAAGTAGCTCTTGAGGCGGGCGAGAGCGGAGACCAGCACCGGGTTGCCGACCATGAAGCCGACGCACCAGCCGGGCATGTTGTAGCTCTTGGAGAGGGTGAAAAATTCGACCGCGACATCCTTGGCGCCGGGGACTTCCATGACACTGGGCGGCTTGTAGCCATCGAAGGCGATGTCGGCGTAGGCGAGGTCGTGGATGAGGTGGAAGCCGTGCTCGCGGGCGAGCTCGACGAGGCGGGCGAGGAAGGGCAGGTCGACGCACGCGGTGGTGGGGTTGGACGGGAAATTGACGATGAGGGCTTTGGGCCGCGGGGTCATGCGAGGGATGAGATCTTCCAGCTGGCCGAGGAATTCTTCCTGGTCATGGACGGGCACGCTGACGATGTGGGCGCCGGCGATGACGGGGCCGTAGATGTGGATGGGGTAACTGGGATTGGGGACGAGGACGGTGTCGCGCGAGTCGAGGATGGCGAGGCAGAGGTGGGCGATGCCTTCCTTGGAGCCGATGGTGACGATGGCCTCGGATTCGGGATCGAGATCGACGTTGTAGCGGGATTTGTACCACATGCAGATGGACTTGCGCAGGCGGGGAAGGCCGCGGGAAACGGAGTAGCGGTGGGTGGGCGGCTTGAGCGCGGCCTCGACCATTTTGTCGACGATGTGGCGGGGAGTGGCGCCGTCGGGATTGCCCATGCCGAAATCAATGATGTCTTCGCCGCGGCGGCGCGCGGCCATCTTCATCTCGCCGGTGATGTTGAAGACATAGGCCGGCAGGCGCTGAATGCGGCTGAACTCTTCCATGATGACTCCAGTGTACAGGGGTCAGGGATCAGGGAACGAGGGAACGGCTGGCGGGTTGGCGGCGTGGAGTGGGTCGTGAGGGCGAAATTTATACTTGTGGAGAGATGCCTGAATTTCTACCTGTCGATGAGCAGATGGATCTGCTGGAGAAGGGCGCGGCAGAGATTATCCGCGTTGCCGATTTGCGCGAGCGGCTGGAAGAAAGCCGCGCGACAGGACGGCCGCTGCGCGTGAAGGCGGGGTTTGACCCCACGGCGCCGGATCTGCACCTGGGCCACACGGTGCTGATGCGCAAGCTGCGCCATTTTCAGCAGCTCGGGCATAGGGTGATTTTCCTGGTGGGGGATTTTACTTCGCTGATCGGCGACCCGACGGGGCGGAACGTGACGCGCAAGCCGCTGACGCGCGAGCAGATCGACGCCAACGCCGAGACGTATAAGCAACAGGTGTTCCGGATCCTGGATGAGAAGGTGACGGAGGTGCGCTACAACAGCGAGTGGCTGGGCAAGTTGGGCTACGAAGGGACGATCCGGCTGACGGCGCACTTCACGGTTTCGCAGATGCTGGAGCGGGACGAGTTTCACACGCGCTTCCAAAAGGAGCAGCCCATCGGCGTGCATGAGCTGCTGTATCCGGTGATGCAGGGCTACGATTCGGTGGCGCTCGAGTGCGACGTGGAGCTGGGCGGGACGGATCAGCGCTTCAACCTGGGCTGCGGGCGCGAGCTGCAGAGGCATTATGGGCAGAAGCCGCAGATTGTGCTGATGACGCCGATTTTGGAGGGCCTGGATGGCGTGCAGAAGATGTCGAAGTCGCTCAACAACGCGATCGGCATCAACGAGCCGGCCGGGGAGATGTACGGGAAATTGATGAGCATCAGCGATGAGCTGATGTGGAAATATTTTCTGTTGCTGACGGATCTGCGCGGCTCGGAGATCGAGGCGCTGCAGGCCGATGTGGCTGCGGGACGCGCGCACCCGATGGAAATGAAAAAGCGGCTGGCGCGGACGATCGTGGCAGGATTTCATGGTGAGGCTGTTGCCTGCAATGCCGGCGAGAACTGGGCGCGGATGTTTCAGCAAAAAGCTTTTTCGAGCAGCGTGGAGGAGGTCCATTTAAGCCTATCGGATTTTTTACCGACCGGGCATAGCGAAATGAGGCAAATGCGCGAACTCTCGGCGGAGGATTTTTCCAGCCAAGGTGCATTCTCTTTGCTCAAAATTGGCAATCTGCTTACGGCTGCGGGATTGGTTTCCTCGAATGCAGAGGCGCAAAGAAAGCTAAAGGAAGGGGCCGTCCATATAAACGAAGTAGTGTGGACAAAGCCTGTTCGGCCGTTGGAAGACCGCGATTTTGTGGAGCCGGAAAACCCCGGCGGTCCGAGAAATACGGTCCGCCTCCGGATCCGTTTGGGCAAAAGGGCGAAGGTTGTTACGCTCTCTTGAAAACGGATCTTGACCTGGATCACTCAAAAGTTCTTGGTTCTCGTGACTGCTCACTGGCCGGCGAGAAGCTGCTGGAAGTCGGGATTGGCGCGAAGCAGGGAGAATTCGCTGTCGAGGGCGATTTTGCTGGACGTAACGAAACCCTCGTGGAGGGCCTGGCGTAGATAATTGACGGCGCAGTCAGCGAGCCCCGCGCGGGCGCAACTTCTAGCCTTGTAGTAGTTGGCCGCGCCGCGGGCCCGGGCAGGAATGGGGTCGTCGGTTTGGGGCCCGAAGTGGTTCTCGAAGACTTGCGGATTGATGGCGAGGGCCTGTTTGAAGGCGTCCCATCCCCGGTCGTACTTGCCCTGGACAAGCAGGTTGGTGCCCAGGTTCTTCAGGAACAGGGCGTTGTTGGGGTCGAGCTTGAGCGCCTTGCGATACATGCGCTCGCCCGATGCAAAATCCTTGAGTTGGTCGTCAATAGTCCCTAGATTATTGAGCGCGATGGAATTTTCCCGGTCGAGTTTGAGCGACTCCTTATAGCAATGGGCGGCGTGTTTGAGGGCGAACATCATCTGGTAGGCGACGCCCATTTTATTCCAGACCACTGGAGTATGGGGGGTGACTTGGGAATAGGCGTCGATGGCCGCTTGATAGCGCCCGCGAACTTCATCGATGTCGCCGATCTGCTCGGCAGTGAGGTGGGGTCGCTGCGGTGGCGAGGGAAGCGAAGCGGAAGGCGCCGCCTTCGAGGAAATGACTGAGGCCGCCTGCACCGGCTCAACCTGCTGGGCCGGCGCAACCCGATACCGCGATGCGGCGGGAAAAACGAAAAGCAGAAGCCCGGCGGCAAGCCAGGGGTCATGAGAAGGCCCAAACATTTCTTTCCCGTGCGTTGCGGAAAGCGTACATCGGGCGGTTTTTCTCAGACAGTGATTGCACTCACCCGCTGAGGTTCAGAACCGG
>JASHUH010000474.1 GCA_030040115.1 Acidobacteriaceae bacterium
CGCGCAAAAATCTCCCGCACCTGGCTGCGGTTCACGTGCAGCGCCGGAACCACAATATGCGAGGGCTCTCCTCCGCCCAGCTGCAAAATAATCTCCGCCAAATCCGTCTCGTGCGCGCGAATCCCCGCCGTCTCCAGAAACGGGTTCAGCTCGATCTCCGCTGAAGTCATCGTTTTCACTTTGATGACCTCGGTCGCCTTCTCCGCGCGCAGCACGTCCAAAATGACCCGCCGCGCCTCACCCGCATCCGCCGCCCAGTGCACCACCCCGCCCGCTGCCATGCACCGCGCCTCAAACTCCTCCAGATACACGCCCAGGTTTTGTAGCGCCACATCTCGAATCCGAGAGGCTGCTGAACGCAGTTCCTGCCAGTCGGCCTTTTCCGCCACCAGCCGCCCCCGTTTGCCCTGGATCACGTCGATGGCGTGGGCCACGTTCTTGCGCAGTTGCGGATCGCGCAACACCGGCAGCGCCGCCTCGGGAAACGGCCGCGCCCGCGCCGGATCCAATATCGGATGTTCCGCTGCCGCGCTCACGTCCCAGCCCCCGCCGCAGTCCCCGGCGACAGTCGGGACCCCCGACAAGCGGTCTTTGCTTGCTGGGGTAAGGACAGGTCTTCGTCGCCGGGGTGATCGGCCGCCGCGTCCTGTGTGCTCGCCAAAATCTCCGCCATGTGAATCGTCTTCATCCCCGCGAACTGCCGGTGCATCGCCCCGCCCAGGTGCATCAGGCAGCTATTATCCAGCGCCGTGCAATACTCGCTCCGCGTCGCCAGCACGTCCTCCAGTTTCGCCGTCAGCATCGCCGACGAAACCTCGCCATTCTTCACCGCGAACGTGCCGCCAAACCCGCAGCATCGGTCCATATTCGCCAGCGGCGCCAGCTCCAGCCCCCGCACTTTAGCCAGCAGCCGGAGCGGCCCGTTGCCCAGCTTCAGCGCCCGCAGCCCATGGCAGCTCGCGTGGTACGTCACCCGGTGCGGAAAGTACGCGCCCACATCCTCCACGCCCAGCCGGTCCACCAAAAACTCGCTCAGCTCGTACACCCGCGGCAAAAGCGCCTCGAGCTCCCGTCCAAGCCCGCCGTCGCCCAGCTCCTCCACCAGCCCCGGATATTGGTCGCGCATCATCGCCACGCACGACGACGACGGAATCACCACCGCCTCCGCGTTCCCATACATGCGGATCAACCGCTTCGCCAGGCTGAACGCCTCGCCGCGAAACCCCGTATTGGCGTGCATCTGCCCGCAGCAGGTCTGCCGCGCATCGAATTCCAGTTCCACGCCCAGCCGTTCCAGCAGCGTCACCACCGCGCGCCCGGTTTCCGGAAACAGCGTGTCGTTGTAGCAGGTAATAAAGAGCGAAGCGCGCATCGCCTCCCGCCTTATCCAGTCTGGTCCCGCCTTGTTAAGCCTTGTCCAGCCGGTCCTCCAGCCGCGCGGCCATCCACTACCGCCCACGGCGCCAATCTCCACGACCGGCCGGGAAACTGAAGAATAAAGGATCACCCCCCACCCCTTCACGCCACCCCCAATTCCCAGTCCCCTAGTCCCTTAGTCCCTAGTCCCTAGTCCCTAGTCCCTGATCCCCGTTCCCTCGCTCCCCGTCCCCGTCAACCTTCCCGCCCCACGCACGTCTATACTGCTGAATCGTCCGCTTTCTGCGGCGGCCACTTACTTTTTATTCGGCCCGCTGTTTTATTTTGGCTTCAGCTTTCATCCCTGGGGTGCGCGTCATGCTCAGTCCGGACCGCGTCTACCCCGAAAGAGGCTCGCGTGAACTTGGCCAACGGCGTTTCCCATCCCTCGCCCTCTGACCGGACAGATTCGCCGCACCTGTTTCGTCTCCTCCGGCAGGAGCAGTCCGGCTGCCCGTGTCTCCCACAAGAGGCAACAACATTTCCCCGCTTCGGGGGTTGTACGCTCTAGAAAGGTTCCTAGGAATCTCGTCATGAAAAGCTCGCGCTCGTTCCCCCTCTATGGCCGCCTCGGCCTTGTCGGCATCTGCCTCTGTGTCCTCACCAGCGCCGTCCTTTTCACCTCGGTTTTTGCGCAGACCTCTGCCTCCGCCGACCGTTCCCCCCAGCGCATCGTCGCCCCCATCGACAATACCCAGCTCGTCACCCTCAAGGGCGGCGTCAGTCCCTTTGCCACCTCCAAAAACGATCGCGGCCCCGTCAGCGCCTCGCTCCCCATGACCGGCATGGTCCTCGTCCTCAGCCGTAGCCCCGAGGAGCAGGCCGCCTTCGACGCCTATGTAGCCGGCGAATACGACCCCGGCTCGCCCAATTTCCACCAATGGCTCACCCCCGCTCAAATCGGCCAGCGCTTCGGTCCCGCCCCGTCCGACATCGCCGCCATCTCGACCTGGCTCGCCAGCCAGGGCTTTGCCGTCAAGACCATCGCGCCCGATGGCATGTCCATCGCCTTCAGTGGCACGGCCGGCCAGGCGGAAAGCGCCTTTCACACCTCGATTCACAATCTTTCGGTCAACGGCAAAATGCACATCGCCAATATGACCGAACCGCAAATACCCGCCGCTCTCGCCCCGGTCGTGCTCGGCGTCAAGGGCCTGCACAACTTCTTCCCCCATCCGATGCACCGCATGGGCAGCAAAGTCCATTTCGACCCCGATGCCCATGGCTGGACCAGACTTGCCACCGCTTCCGGCCCCGGCATCGGCCCCGGAGCCTTTAGCAGGCAGGCTGCCGCTGCGTCAGCCAAGTCCGCGTCTTTGCCCAAATCGAACTTCTACTACCCCATCAGCGGCACATCCATGATCGAAGAAGACGTGGCGCCCTATGACTTCGCCAAAATCTACAACCTGCCTTCGGGCTGGCCCAGCACCAGCAGCGCCAACGGCGACGGCCAGACCATCGTCATCATCGGCACCAGCGACATCGAACAGAGCGATGTTACCGCATTCAAGAAAGCCTTTGGCCTGCCCGCCGGCCTGTCCCTTGTGACCGCGCACCCTTCCGCGAGCCAAGACCCCGGCAACTGCGGCGGCAATCCCTCCACCTACGCCTGCACTGAGGGCGATGTCGATGAGAACTCGCTGGACGTCGAGTGGTCCGGCGCCGTGGCCCCGGGCGCCCAGATCGTGCTCGTCACCACCGCTTACAACAGCCAGACCAACCCCACCAACGATCCCCTTTACGAGGGCGCGATCTGGGCGGTTGACAACGCCAGCGTCTCCGGCGCGGCGGACTACGGCACGCACATCCTAAGCCTCAGTTACGGCTCGTGCGAACTCATGAATGGCACCGCCTCCAACGTCGCCTACAACAATTTGTGGCAAACCGCCGCCGCCGGCGGCATTGCCGTCTTCGTCGCCGCCGGC
>JASHUH010000475.1 GCA_030040115.1 Acidobacteriaceae bacterium
GATGATTCGCGGCAACTGGTGGGAGATTTTTAACGAGCCGGAACTCAACGCGCTCGAGGAGCAGCTCAACGTCAATAACCAGAACATCAAAGAGTATTTCCAGAATTACATGGCGGCGCGGGCGACGATCGCCGAAGCACGGTCCAATTATTGGCCGACGATTGCCGCCAATCCGACCGTCTCGGGCACGCACACCAGCGCCAATCAGTTTGTTTCGTCGACAGCCACTACCGGCCAGACCTACGGGCTTTGGGATGTTCCTGCGATCGGGGCTTCGTGGACGCCCGACTTCTGGGACAAGATCCGCAATGAGGTGCACGAGGCGCAGTACGCGTCGCAGGTGAGCGCGGCCGATCTCGAAGTGGAAAAGCTGACGGAACAGGCCAGCCTGGCGGAATATTATTTTGAGATTCGCGGCCAGGATATGCTGAAACAAATCCTGGACCAGACGGTGGCGGCCGACCAGAAAGCGCTCGACGTCACCCAGGGCGCCTACGATGCGGGCGTGGGCGACTACATTTCGGTGGTCGGGGCAAAGACAACTTTGCAGGGAGTGCAGGCTTCGGATATTGCGGTGGGTCTGCTGCGGGCGCAGTATGAACACGCGATTGCCATGCTGATCGGCAAGGTGGCCGCCGACTTTTCGCTTCCGGTAAGGCCGTTGATTTACACACCTCCCGCGGTTCCCACGGGAGTGCCTTCGCAACTAGTGGAGCGGCGGCCCGATGTGGCCGCGGCGGAGCGCACGCTGGCGGAAGCCAACGCCGTGATCGGCGTGGGCTACGGGGCCTTTTTCCCGCAGGTGACAATCTCTGCCTCAGGAAGCTTCGAGTCAGCCACGCTCAAACACCTCTTCGACGTCGCGAGCGGGATATGGTCGTTCGGGCCCAGCGTCACGCAGACCATCTTTAATGGCTGGCTTTACCGCGCCGAGCTGCACCAGTATGTAGCCATGTACAACGCGGATCTCGCCACCTATCGCCAGACCGTGCTGACGGCCTTCCAGAACGTGGAGGATGAGTTGGTGGCCACGCGAAATTACTCGCAGCAGATTCTCAAGGAAAAAGACGCGGTGGCTTCGTCGCAGCAATACGTGGACCTGGAGATGGAGCGCTACAGCATCGGCGTCGATCCGTACGTCGATGTGACGCTGGCGCAGACGACGTTGCTCACCAACCAGGCCACGCTCAACGCCGACGAGATTTCGCAGATGATGTCGGCGGTGGAATTGGTGCAAGCGTTGGGCGGAGGCTGGGACCGGTCGCAGCTACCCACACCAAACCAGGTGAGCGCCAAGCCGACGAAGGCGGATTACACATTGCAGCAGTAGAGGCGTAATTGCCGCGCCGTCCTGGAGCCGGGTGCATCCTATGAGAAAGCGATGGTGAGCTCCAGCGAGAAATCCACAGGCGGTGAAAGGCCCGATCCAAATCTTGCCACGCAGCGGGGTTCGAGCCGCGCTTCCCATGCGTGGCGGGCGCTGCGGCATCGGAATTTCCGGCTGTTCTTTGGCGGGCAGAGCATTTCGCTGATCGGCACGTGGATGACGCGGATCGCGACGGCGTGGCTGGTCTACCGGTTGACGCACTCGGCGCTGTTGCTGGGCACGGTGAGCTTTGCGGGGCAGATTCCCACCTTTGTCGTAGCTCCGTTTGCGGGCGTGTGGGTGGACCGGCTGAATCGCAGGCGGGTGCTGGTGTGGACGCAGACGCTCTCGATGGTGCAATCGTTTCTGCTGGCCGGGTTCACGCTTACTGGGCGCATCAATATCCCGCTGATTCTGGGCCTGAGCGTGATGCAGGGGCTGATTAACGCCTTCGACATGCCGGGGCGGCAAGCCTTCATGGTGCAGATGGTGGAGGATCGCGCCGATTTGGGCAACGCCATCGCCATTAATTCGTCAATGGTGAACATGGCGCGGCTGATCGGGCCATCGCTGGCCGGCCTGGTCATTGCCGCCACCAGCGAGGGGTGGTGTTTCTTTGCCGACGGCGTGAGCTACATTGCGGTCATCGCATCGCTGGTGGCCATGCGCCTGAACGTGACGGCAACGCGGCGCGCGACGACATCCACCTTCACCGAGCTCAAAGAGGGCTGGACCTATGTTTCGCAATTCCTGCCGGTGCGGACGATTCTGTTGCTGTTTGCCGTGGTAAGCCTGATGGGGATGCCCTATGTGGTGCTCATGCCTATTTTCGCGGCCAAAGTGCTGCACGGGGGGCCGCATACGCTGGGATTCCTGATGGGCTCGATGGGCGTGGGGGCGTTGGTGTCTGCGCTATCGCTGGCGGCGCGCAAAAGCGTGCGCGGGCTGATTCGCATGATTCCTATCGCGGCGGCGGTGTTCGGTCTTGGCCTGATCGGTTTTGGGATGTCGCGCGTTTACTGGCTCTCGATGCTGATGGTGTTTGTGGCGGGGATGGGCATGATGCAGGGCATGGCGGCGAGCAACACCATCATTCAGACGTTGGTGAGCGAAGACAAGCGCGGGCGCGTGATGAGTTACTACACCATGGCTTTCGTGGGCATGGCGCCCTTCGGCAGCCTGCTGGCGGGAACGATGGCGCAGGCCTTCGGCGCGCCGCTCACGGTGATGGTGAACGGCTCGATCGTGGTTCTGGGCGCGGCATGGTTCGCCACGCGGTTGCCCGCGGTGCGCCATGTGGTGCGGCCCATTTACCGAGAGATGGGAATTATTCCGGCGGCAAAAGAAATGGCGGCGGAACAAATGCAGTCGTAAAAGCAGGGAACAAGAGAACAAGGGAGCAAAGGAGCGGGGAGCAAGGGAGCGGGGCAGCTATCGGCGTTCGGTTTTTCCATCTATGGACGAGCTGCACGCCGATAGCTGTTGGCTTTTTTATTGCGTCACTCCGCATAAGTGCAAGTTCACGCCCATTTCCCCAAGCATCGCGGCTTTGGTTGCCAGCGCTTTATGGGCCAGTTCGGCGGTGGGCGCGTAGGCTACATTGACGTGATTGGCGCGATGGCGGGCCATCATCTGGTCGCGGCTGACGCCGTGGAGAACCGCATGCACGATGGGCCATTGATAGGTGGTCTCGCGCCAGCGGCGTTCGGTTTCTTGGGCGGGCAGGGTGACGACCGTGCCGCGGCCCAGGTCGGCGTGCAGTGCGCCGCCCTCGACGAAGACGCGGCTCCAGACGATCTCGCCCGGCTTGCCAATGCCCTTGAGCGATCCGCCGCCGAGCGGGAAATACATGGCGGGCTGGCGCTCGCTGCGGGCGCCGGCGTAGCCATTCACGAAATGATTAGCGGGCGCGGCGCCGGAGATTTGCAGCAGCCAGACGAAGGCGTCGAGGCCATCGCCGGAGTAATGCTCGCCCCAGCGGATGTCGTGGAGCGTGGTCGAAGGGTCGAGGCCGAGCGCGGTCCAGCAGCGGTTGGTCACCAAGCCGTCGAAGCCTGCGCACTCATCCACTTCGTTGAAATGGACGAGCGGGGCGCCGGCGTAGAGTTCGTCGGCCGCGCCTTCGGCGAAGACCGGCGGGCGGTCGGCGTTATTGAGCAAGCCTTCGGCAAGATCGGAGGCGGGCGCCATGTCCTTCAAGCCTTGCTGATACTGGATGCCGATGGCGTCGCAGCCGAAGCCGGCGGCGATGCGCATGGCGGCAATGTACATTTTGCACTGGTCGAGCACTTGATCGGGTGTGAGCTCGGCGGAGGGATCTTGGCCGAAATCGAAGGTGACGCCCTTTTGCACCAGCCACTCGTAGACGGCGCGCGCTTCAGAGTCGTTGACAGCGCGCATTTTGGCGACTAACGCAGACTGGCTGAGGCGCTCTTTGTAGACACCGGCGGGGTTCAACAGTTCGTCGTCGATGATGGCGTTGTACATGCCCATGCAGCCTTCGTCGAAGACGCCCATGATGGCCTTGCGGCGCATGAGCTCTGTGGCGAGGGCAGCGCCGAGTTTGCGGCTTTCCGCGGGCAGCGTAGCCGCATCCAGTGCGTGGACGTGGGTGAGGTCGTGCGTAATGGCGCCGGTGCGCAGCCATTGCTCAAGTCCGTCCAGAAAGAACGCGTCAGTGAAGTCTTTGCTCCAGATGGTCGAGAACTCTTTGCCGGCTTTCACCAAAGAGCCGTTTAAATTGAGCAGGCCTACGAGGCCGGGCCATTGGCCCGACCAGTTGGCGACGGTGAGGATCGGTCCCTTGTGGCTGCGCAGACCAGGCAGGACATGATGGCTATACTGCCAGGCCGCGGTGGCGAAGACCAGGCGGGCCTGGGGATGAATGTTCATGAAGATATCCATGCCCATGCGTTGCGAGGAAATGAAACCGTGCTTCGCTTCTTCGTCGTAAGGATGGGCGCGCACCAGCTTGACGCCTTTGCGCGCGAAAGCGGCGGTCAACTTCTCTTCCATGTCGCGCTGCGCGGGCCAGCAGACCTGGTTGGCCGAGAGGCGCAGGTCGCCGCTGGTGATTAACAGGACTTCATCAGCGGCGGGTCCGGCGGTTTGGTCATTCGGGGATTCCATTTTGTCCTCCTTGCGAGCGAGATCGATTCCGCCCATGAGAACTATACACAGTTTAGACGGAGGTAGGCTCGCGCGGGCCGAGAGAGCCTGTCGGCGCCATGATCGTGAGCAAACGAGATCGAGCATTGAGCGTGAACGGGGCTGCGGAGGGACACGGCGCCCGATGAGGCGGTACGGGTCATTGACGGGAGACGACGACCACTTCAAATGAGCCCGGTTTCATCGCCGGCCGGCGGCCGGTGGCTCCGGGCTCCGTTTGGGCGGTGGGCAAAAAGATTTTATGGGTCATGCGATCGATGCCCATGGTGCGGGCGCCGGCGGCGGTTTTGACGGTCTGCTCGACCGAGAACTTTCCGCCGCTTTCAGACGCCACGGTGAGCGAGCCGTCGCGGCAACTGGCGAAGGCCTGGCCGTCGCTGAAGCGCACGGCGTCGTTGCCGGCGCCGATGGGGAGCGCAGCTTCAATTTTGCCGCTGTCGGTATTCATCACGATCAGCCTTTGCGGGCTGCGGCAGCCGATGAAGATGCGGTGATGCGCAGGATCGATGGCCATGCCCGTGGGATGACCTCCGGGAGCCACGGGCCAGCGCGCGATGACTTTACGCGCGTGGAGATCGACCACCGCGATCAGGTTTTTGTCGGCAAGATTGATGTAGGCCTTGCCGGTTCCGTCGGCGGCGAGAAACTCCGGCGAGCCGCCGAGCTGGATGGGCGAACCTACGTTTCCGTTGCTGGGATCGATATTGGGGTGGAAGGCCATCAAGGCGTTGCCGTCGCCCGAGACGGCGAGCACGAGGTCGGTTCCCGGATCGTAAATGATGCCGTCGGAATCGGGCATGGTGGGGATGCGGCCGAGGACCTTATAGGTATTCATGTCAAAGACAAATATGGCGCCGCCGCCTCCGCCATCGGTAATAAAGCCGCGCCCCAGCTTGGGGACAAGGGCCACGCCGTGGGAACGATTCCGTCCGGGGATGTCGGCAAGCACCGTGCCGGAGTTCTCGTCGATGGCCTGGGTATGCGTGCCGCGGGTGACGAAGAACCGGTGGCGCGGCGCATCGACGGTGACGTAATCCCAGCCGCCCTCGCCGCCAACGTGAAAAGTGTTGGTGACCGACCAGTGCGTTTGCGCAAAACCAGGCAACACGCCGCCGACAAGCAAAGCGGATAGGAACACCACGCGGGAACGAGTCAGTCTCATTTTCAATTTCTCCCCACGGAGTTTGCTTTTGCAGAATACGCATCGACAGGGACGATGATACCGCTTTGAGGCGAAAGGCAAACGTGTTGGCTCCATGAAAAATCCCTGGCCGTCTGCAACAGAGCTTCCAAAAGAGGGGTGCGGGATTTTGGCGATAGCATAGAAAGTGGCTGCTCTTTTTTGAAAGAGTGCCTTATCGTGTCCATTCCGAATAAAAAGCTGCAACCCAGGCTTGTTCCGGCTCCGCAAAACAGAGGCCGGCAGCCAGCCGCGGGCCGGGCGCGCAGCGGAACTGCAGCACCGCCGACAGTGCCAGGCCGATGGCTACTGACCGCCGTGGGATTGACTCTGATTGCGGCGGTGTTTTGCGCCTGGGGCACGTTGTGCCTGCTTTTCTGGCAAGGGAGCTGGCAATTGCTTTACCACCCCACGAGGGTGGTGGGGCGCACCCCGGCGAGCCTCGGCATTCCTTTCGATCCGCTGCGCTTTGCGGCCACCGACACGGGCGCGTTGCGCCTCGCCGGGTGGTGGATTCCCGCAGCTCCGGGCGCACGTTTCAGCCGTTTCACGGTGCTCTATCTGCACGGACAAAAGGGCGATATCGGAGATGCTATAGACGCTTTAGGTCGGCTGCATGCGGCCGGCGTCAATGTGCTGGCTTTCGATTACCGGGGCTATGGCGAGAGCGAGTTTGCACGGCCCAGCGAGAAGCGGTGGCGCCAGGACGCGGAGTGGGCGCTCGAATACCTGACCGGAACGCGACATCTCGCCCCGGGCGCAATTGTGCTGGAGGGCGAGGGGCTGGGGGCGAATCTGGCGTTGGAAGTTGCGGCGGCGCATTCGGAGTTGGCGGGCGTGATTCTGGAGTCGCCTTTGGCGAATCCGATGAGGCCTATCTTCAGCGATCCGCGCGCGGCGCCTGTGCCCGCTCACCTGCTGGCGCGCGACCACTATGGCTTGAATGCTCCAGCCGCGAAGCTGCGAATTCCGTCGTTGTGGATCTATGACGCCGCGGGGCCGGAGGCAAGTGGCCAAACGACCGAAGCCTACCAAAAAGTCACGACGCAAAAGAGCCTTGTGTGGCTGCCCCGCTCGCCGAATGCGGGAAAA
>JASHUH010000040.1 GCA_030040115.1 Acidobacteriaceae bacterium
CGCTTCAGAAAGCTGCCGTGCGCAGCACCCCGCCAAGCGCAGACGCGCTTCGATGGCTTCGCCATCCGCCCGCGCCGCCCTGCATCCGAAATGCTCGACGTGAAACCCCGGCATACCCTCTTAGTGTACGGAACGGCTTCGGCCCCGTCCCGGCCCCAACGTGACGGACGGGTGCGCGTCCTTACAAAGGACTCAAATTTGGGGCGAGCCCGGGGCGATCCGATGCACGGGGCCGAGTATCTCGAGCCGGCGACCGCTTCATCCTCTATCTCTGCTTTTGACCCGTAGACGCACAACGGCCACACCCCAAGAGGTGGCCGTTGATTATAAGTCTTCCTCTTCAAACGGCAAAGCACGAGAACGCCTTGCTCTTAGCATGCTCGCGGTTGGCGCCGTTGCCAAGGCCCAGGGCGCAACCGCAGTTCGAGGGAAAGTAACAGATCCCGCCGGCGCTGCGATTCCCAACGCGGTGGTTACTCTAACCGATTCCAGGGCCGCAGCTCGTCAATGTTCAGAAGTCGGGATTCGAGTCGTTCAGCGAGCGAATCACGCCAGCGGTCCATCATACGTCCACCGTCACGTTCTCAAAGCCCACCGGACCGCTCTCCAGCGGGACCACGTGTGCGGTCATCGCGTGGCTGGTTGCCTGGGCTGTTTTTCATCGGCTCTGGCCTGGCGGCGAGGCGTCGCCATCAGGCCGGTTGCGATCGTAGCCGTGACGCTGCTCTTTCTGAGCTTGCTGCTCACCTTCCCGCCCGTCGCGGATCTCTTTTGAGCGCACGTTCGAGCAACAGTTTCGCGTCTCATAAAAAAGCGCCGGAGCCGGATGGTTCGAGCTCCGGCGCAGCAGTGTTCCGGCTTGGTTTATTCAAAAGCGGCCGTGGTCGTGTCGGTCAGATCGAGTCCATCTACGTGACGCGCCAGCAGCACTACCTGGCCGGTAGTCGGGTTTTTCAGGAGCAACCCGACGACGCGAAGGTTGAGACCGTCGGTGATATCGCTAAACGCGCCGAGACCGTAGCGGAAGTCCGTGTTACCTCCCAAATAGACGGTGATGGTCTCGGGAATGAGAACGCCGGCGAAGCCGTTCACCTGCATCTGGAACGTGCCTTGCCCCGGGTTCTCGCTGCCCGGCGCCACGGTTCCGTTAAAGCCCCAATTCTGCAGCGTGACCCGATTGACAGTCACTGCGTTGGCGTTGGCCGCGCCCGTTGCCGGGCCGCCCACGGCCACGGCCTGGCCTGCCACCATGGCGCTGGAGTTGAAGAGGAACTCGGTAAATGGATTGTGCATCCAGTAGATGAAGAATTTCTCATTGCCGGTCAGATTCACCTGCGCAATCTGCCCCAGAGTCAGACCGGTATTGGTGGGCAGCAACCCGCGCACATACAGATCGAAGTTCGTGGCCGCTCCCGTGGGCGGAGTTACATAGGTCACCTGTCCACTGGCGTAGAAGCCGCTATCGGAGAGAATCGCCACTTCGTCGGCGTCGAGCGTGAGCGAGGCTTTGTCAAATGCCCCGGAAGCCTCGACAATGCTGCTGGTATTCAATGCGCCGAACGAGGCGTCGCCATCCCACTCGGTCTGCCCGTTGACGTTGATCGTTACTTGCAGGCCGTCGGCTCGCTGCACCACAAAGGATTGCGCGTTGCTGTCGACACTCACCACGCCACCGTCGAGTTCGTCGATGTGGCCACCACTGTCAGTGTTAGCCACCGCGCTCACATTGAAGGTGGGCGTGACGCTGATATCACCGCTGGAGTCGATGGCGATGGATTTGTGCAGATCGAAATCCACACGCAGACCCACCGGTGACCCGCCTTGGACCACCGTGAATGGCTTGGCCAGGGTGACATTCGCTGTGTTTGTAGTAAACGTGGGCGTTGCGGTTTGAATGCTGGGCGCCCCCGCGCCGCTGGTGTCGAGATAGCCGACCGAAGCATTTTGAGAACTTAGCGTGATGGTCACGCTGTTATACGTTCCCGCTTTTACACTGTTCATCGACATCAGCGCCTGCAGCCCGTTGTAGCGTGCAAAATCCACGGTGGGCTGGCCGCTCAACAGGGGCACGCTGTTGTTGTTGGAGTCGATGGCGTCGATGCTCTCGATTTGCACCTGGAACGAAGCGATGCTGGCCAGCGGCATGTCGGTGGCGACGACAAATTCCGGGCCTGTTGCGCTGGAAGGGTTGGCGCTACTCATCACCGAACTGCTGCAGCCCGTGGCGGCGAGCGCCGCGGCAGCAAGCAGAAGATAGGTCAGCCTCAATGGGTTTTCATGAAGTGAGTTAGCCATGGGAGTAGGTCGCTTTCTGCGCAACATCCGTGGCTTATGTTGAGCGAACGCGGAGTAGGCTTGCAGGGCAAGCTTCTCCACCGGGAACCGAACAGCCGCACCCGGGCAGAAGGTGGGGCTGCTGTTGTCCGAAAGGCATCCTCGAGAAATGCGCACTGAGATGCCGCGCGCATTTCGAGAAGATGCCGCAGGCAGAAGCTGGAACCGGACCGTTCCCGGGCGCGCACGCGCACGGAGTCATCGCTGGACTGAACGTCGGCAACGGCTGTGGGTTTTTGACTGGTATTACCGGCTGCCGATGGTGGAAACCCGACGCGATGCGGAAGAGTTGCGCGGCGGTGCAAAATTTTTGCAACTTTGTTTCATACCTTTGCCAATGCGAACCGAGACGCGCCACGGAATTGCAGTCAACAACGTAATACAAGCGAGATCGAGCGGCGCGGATCATCCATCAGGCGCCTCAATACCTCCAAAGTGCAGCCATAAATTCCGATAAGCGGCAACGAATTCAAACCGGAAATCAACAGGGGGAGAAACCCCGCTGCCTTGGATTCGTTCTGCACCTTAAATCCACAGGTGGTCCGGGCGTGTTTCAGAATCCGCTCGGCGAGGGCCAGACCTACACCGCTGCTCCGCGCTGGCGACCATTTTCTGAGCAATGGATCCGGCTGGGGCGGCGAAAGTTCGAGTAGGATGCTGCTGCGATGCACGCTGTCTTGATCGTGGAAGGTGGACTCGCGGAGGTACGGCTATTCCCTATGCCGCAAACGCCGGCTCGAACGCGGCTGACGCGGGGAGTTTTCCGGTTGGAAAATTCGGTCCATTTTCATGGTGTGAAAGGGTTTAGCGCGCTCCAGGCAACCTTGCCCCGCCGACCGTTCCCCCCGCTTTTCTCCCCGTTCGCTGCTGCGGAATCCCCATTCGCTGCGCGGCGGTTGGGGAGCCCGCCACGCCCGGTTACTCTTGCCATGAGTTTTCACGCCCGGCAGGTCGGGGCGGAATGGCGCAACCGATGGCGCAAACAAATTTTTCCCTGAGGAGAGATTCGATTTATGGCTAAAGCCGTCAAGTATGCTGAAAAAGCCGCAGTTTACGTGGCGCGGGGCGCGTGGGTGGTTTATGAGCGTCTGAACCGCATCAGCCCCAATCCCTCCTTCACTCCCAAGTGGAGCGACAAGCCCCTATTAAAGAGCTGGCAAAAGGAAAAGCCGCCGCTCGGCTGGCCGCGGACGACCGACTCGCTTTGCCCCAAGTGCGTTCCCGAGATCCGCAAGCAGATTTTAGATGGCAAGCTTCCCCACGAAGTACTCCTCAATGAAAAAGTCGGCGAGATCAAAGCGCAGATCATCGAGCGCGACGGCAAAATCCTGATGTTGAAGGACTGCCCCAAGCATGGCCACTTTGAAGACGTGATGTCGATTGACCCGGCCTTCTTCAAGCATTTGGAAGAGAGCTTTCCGGGGCGCGATATGCGCGCCCACAACGACGAGAAGCTGCATCACCATGGCACGTCCACAATCACGAACGGCCGGGGCTCGGTGCTCACGATCGACCTGACCAACCGCTGCAACATGATGTGCGATCCGTGTTTTATGGACGCGAACCAGGTCGGTTTTGTCCACGAGCTCACCTGGGACGAAATTAAGCAGATGCTCGACAACGCCATCACCATCAAGCCCAAGCGGCAGATGAGCGTGCAGTTCTCGGGCGGGGAGCCGACCCTCTCGCCCTATTTCCTTGACGCCATCGCCTACTCGCGCAAGGTGGGTTACAACAGCGTCCAGGCGGCATCGAACGGCATTGAATTCGCCAAATCAAAGGAGCTTTGCCGCGCTGCGGCCGAGGCCGGCCTCCGCTACGTATACCTGCAATTCGATGGCATCGGCAACGCCGCCAACTCACACCGCAAAGTGGGCAACCTGTTCGACGTGAAGCTGCAGGCCATCAACAATCTGCACGAGGCTGGCGTGGAGATTGTGCCCGTCACCACGATTGTCAATGGCATCAATAACGAGCAGGTGGGCCGCATCATTCAATTCGCCCTCGACAATCCTAAGAAGATCAGCTTTCTCAGCTTCCAGCCCGTCAGCTTCACCGGCCGCGACGAGGACATCACCGACGAGCGCCGCTTCGCCCAGCGTTACACCCTCAGCCACATGGCGCACGACATCAAGAACCAGGTAGGATACGGCGAACCCGAACGCGACTGGTTCCCCATCAGCTTTATGAGCACCTTCTCCGACTGGGCCGACCTCATTCACGGGCCGCAGGCGGAGTGGGGTCAGCTCAGTTGCGGCTGCCATCCGAACTGCGGGATTGGCATGGCCATGATGATCGACAAGGAAACCAAGGAAGCCGCTCCCGTGACCGCGTTTCTCGACATGAACCAGGTGGCCAAGGACCTGGCCAAGGTGAACGACGCGGCGCGCGGCAAGCGGCTTTCCGTGCTTGGCTTTGGTCTCTCGCTGTTGCGCAATTACGATCCCTTCCAGTCGCCCACGCATTTCAAAATCACCGATATGCTCAAGAAGATGGACAAGACCTTCAACGCGACGGGCAAGAACTACGGCAGCGTGAAGAGTGACCGGACGATGGAAGATATTCAAAAGCGGCGCCAGGACCGTTGGAACTTCCTTTTTATCGCGGGCATGTGGTTCCAGGACCTGTTCAATTACGACTTCCGCCGCACCGAGCAATGCATCATTCCCTACGCGACACAGGAAGGCGAGATCAGCTTCTGCGCGTATAACACCGGCATCGGCTGGCGCAACATCATTGAGAAGATGCACATGACGGCCACGCTGACCAAATGGTATGAGGAGCACGGCCGCCACGAGATCTTTGCCGGCGGCAAGAAGGTTGGGATGAACCAGGTGGGTCACGACCTGGTGCTCAACATGCAGCACGTGAACGCGGAAGCCAACCACACACTGGATGATTTGGGCATCGCCAAGAACGCCCGCGAAGAACGGCTCCGCGCCCGCGATAAACAGTCCGCCGAGGCCAAGCTCAAACAGGATGCCGAAAACGCCCGCATGGCCAAGCTCTACCGTGAGCACGTGCTGGGCGAAAAGTCCGTCGAGGGGCTGGTCCGCCTGGAGGCAATTGCGCCGGCGCGCTCGGCAAAGCAAGAGGAACCTGAGCCGGTGGCGGGAGACTGATTTGCCGCGTTCGGGGATTTCTAGAGAGGGGCCGTCCGAATGGACGGCCCTTTTCTTTTAGGGCTCGAGGCCGGCAACGGCGGAAGGCTCTAGAATCGGTATTGGTTGGACAAGGATGCTCGGATGGCGAAATCGGCAGACGCAGCGGACTTAAAATCCAGCAAATACATACCTAAGCTTCTTAGAATCAACAGTATCTAGCTTTACTTTTCCTTCCACATCTGCTACACAATTACACATGTGTACGGCATTCTTAAGGCACGAAGGAGGAAGGAGCTACCAATGTCCGAGACCTTAGAAAGCCTTCAACCA
>JASHUH010000476.1 GCA_030040115.1 Acidobacteriaceae bacterium
GCCCCTGATGCAACCCCACCAGCTCGCCTTTCCACCCTGCTAGCGATGGCTTCATCGCTCCCGCGGACAGTCGGCCCTGAGCAACTTTAGCTTATCACTCACAATTACAACTGTAGTACTAGTTACTCAGCAAAGTGGATTCGTGTGGCCAATGTCACTCAATCTTGGTCGGGGGCTCGATTAGCTTGGCGTAAAGCCTTTCCGGGTTTTTGAAGCTGAACGGGCGGGTGAGCATCGGGCCAACTTATGGGATACACGCGAACCCGTTTTTGTCAGCCGTCGATCGGTTCGGAGAGCCGGGCCCGTTACGCGTTCATTCGTGGCTCTCATACCCACAATAAGGAAGTCCCAGATTCGCTTGGGGCTTTCTTATTCGGCGGCGCGCCTCCGCTGCAAGCCGCACGGAGAAGATTGGTGGTTGGGGAGATGATTCGCAGCTTCGAACGCGGTCTGCGATCAGTCGCGCACTCCGCCGTCAGCCGTCTCAATCCATCGACAAACACTCGGACGGCTTAGCGGGATCCGCCGTCGGAGCGGTTGTGGGCTCCCGAGACGAAGAGACCCCATTGCGTAGGAATGCAGGCCCGCTCCGGTTTGCGCTGCAACGCCCGTTTTCGCACCGAATCGTTTTGCGTTGCCGGCTATACGCGTGCCGACGTGGTGGCGGGCTTTGCCCCGTCGGTGCGGTGGACGCGCAGATTATCGATCGCGTATTCGATGTAACGCGGCGTGAATTGCGGCGGCTCGCCCATGAAGCGACAGGTGGCCACTACCTGGTCGACGATAAAACGCGGCTGATACGCGGCCAGGTCGAGCCCCTTTTCCTCCCTCACTTTGGCGACGATGAACCGGAAGACATCGTCGCGCAATTCGAGGCCCTGGCGGCGACATACGCCATCGAAGATGGCGCGGTAATGTTCGAGGCTGGGCGAGCCGATCTCGATCTTGTAAGGTAGGCGACGCAGGAACGCGGGATCCATAAGGTCCTCGGGTTCCAGGTTGGTGGAGAAGATCACCAATTCCTCGAAAGGGATGCTGAAACTCTTGCCGGTGTGCAGCTTGAGATAGTCAACGCGGCTTTCAAGCGGCACGATCCAGCGATTGAGCAAGTGGGTGGGGCTGACCAACTGGCGGCCGAAATCGTCGATAAGGAAACAACCGCCGAGCGCCTTCATGTGCAGCGGCGCTTCGTAGAAATTTCCCGTCGAATCGAAGCGCAGGTCCAGCATGTCGAGGGTCAACTCGCCGCCGGTAATCACAAAGGGCCTGCGGCAGGGAACCCATCGCGCATCGTAGGTTTCGCGTTTGATGAAGGAATGCGGTTCATCCTCACCGCCTTCCACGTGATCGAGCGGCACGTGAATGCTGGGATCGTGGAAGCGGATGATCTGGCCTTCGACGATGATGGCGTAGGGAACATAGATAACGTCGTGAAAGACGTTGGCGAAGCTGAGGGCGACGGAGGTTTTGCCGTTTCCCGGCGGCCCGTAGAGGAGGATGGCGCGACCGGAGTTCAATGCCGGACCACTCTGCTCGACGAGGCGTTGGTCAAAAGTCAGATCGCCAAGGCCCTTGCAGATGCGGTTCACGGTGACGCGCTCATTGGTGAGTTTTTGCCGGGCCACTTGCTCGTTGAACTCGGCGAGGGTGACCGGGGCTGGCCCCACATAGCGCGACCGGTCAAGAGCGTCGGCGGCCCAGCGTCGGCCCTCCTCGGTGAACGCATAGCTCATATCGAGAAGGCTGTCGGACTTGCGCGTGCCAAGCGTGTAGAGCAGCTGCTGGTCGACGGCAATGGCCGCGAGGTCGAGCACGATCTGCAGGGGCAGCTTGATGGCGTCCACATATTGGCGCACAGAATCGAGCCGGCCCGTGTAGATGAGCTTCATCAGCAGGGAGAGCAAGTCAGTCCCGTCAATGCCGGTGTCGGCAATGTCGGCCGGCTCTCCCGGGATACGATGAATGAAACCGTCAAAGACGTGCTGCTCGATAGCGCCGATGGCAACCAGGTTGTCGCCAAGACGCCCACCGTGTGACTTGATCCGCTCTACCGCCCTGGCCACGTCTATTTCGCTCACCAGCCGCGCGCGAATCAACAGGTCGCCCACTCTCATGCGCGATTCGATTGTTTCCCCCGTGGAACTTGATGGAAATGACGTCCGCTTTGCCGTCCCCTTCTTTCGCCGGCGAGTGGGCCGGCGCATGGTGCTTGCGGAAAGAAATTCGGACCAAGCAAGCTGTATTGTACGGCGCCTGCCACTTGGAATCTCGTCGGGGAGGCATCGCTCCCCAAGGCAATCGCATGCACGTCATTTGCGTCCGAGGAGTTCAGCGCGGTAGGGGTCGGAGATGGCGGGATGATTGTTCGCGTTTCGATGCTTCCTTTTGGTTTGACCGGATGGAGCCGGATGAGATTGAGGGTGATGTGCTTGAGGACGGCGAGATGGCGCGCAGTTGCTTTGGTGCGGGCGCGCCTCGGGTCGTGGTTGAAAGACACATCCATGACCCAGTGCAATCGGTTCTCGACCGTCCAGTGCGAGCGGATGGCCTGACGGATGCGTTCGGCGCCGGGGGGCAGAGTGCTGATATCCAGGCGCCGTTCCCCGATGGTTTTGTTGCCGATGGCGCGTTCCGATTCGAGCCCGGCGAAGGAGCGCACGCCTTTCCATTGCTGCGGCTTGTCGAGACGCTGCCGTTAATCGAAGACGGCGCCGCGGGGGGTTTCGATGCGGCCGTGATTCTTTTCTACGGGAGATCACCGGAAGCGAGGTTTCCGTCTCCGATTACGCCAATCGCAAATACGTTCCCGAACCGAATAAGCTCACGGCGGACGAGCTGCGCCTTTGCCACACCATTCTGTGGGGCGACAACTCGGCAGCCGCTATCGACCCTCCGATTGCGATAAGAATTGGCGCCCTGGCGCAGAGCAGCTCGAAAACCATCGATGCGCGCGCGGCGCGGAGCATTCAGCTCTCCGATCTCAAAACCGACGACAACTTCATCTTCCTCGGCAGTCCCCGTTCCGATCCATGGTCCGCCCTCTTCGCCGACCAGCTGGACTTCAGGTTTGTCTTCGACAGGAGCGCCGGACAGGAGATCATCCGCAACGTCCATCCGCGCCCGCAAGAACTGCCGGCTTACGTTCCGACCGCGGAGGGTTGGGGCGCCGGCCAATCGTACGCCATCATCGCTCTTATCCGGAATCCTGACCAGAACGGGCAGGTTCTTCTCGTGGCTGGAGCGGACGGGGAGGGCACCGAGGCCGCGGGAAAGCTGGTCACCGACTTGTCGCGCTTTTCCGCCGCCTTATCGAAATGCGGGATCCATCCCGGCGGACCGCTCCGGCATTTCGAGTTGCTCCTGGGCCTGAACACCATGGCCGGCTCGCCGAACAACGTCGATATCGTGGCCTGTCACGTGCTCCCAGGCGGCGCCAGCCGTTGACGATTCGATGATGCGCCCCCGATCCGCCTCAATCCTTCTCCCTCCGGCCTTCTCCCTCCGGGTCGTGGCGCACGGCGCACGGCGCGTTGAAGACCATCGTCGCACGGCCGTCCGCCGCATATGCGGGCCAATGCGGAAGGCCGCTATGGTTGGGATGGCCGCTGCGCGCAAAACTCACCCACGTTGTAGCCATCTGCTTGGACAAGGCGAAGGCTTCCGGATCGCCGGCGCTATAGTGGTCGCAAATCCCAGCAATCACTTTGCTTGGCAGGCAGGGAGGCGTTTCGGCTTCGGAGTCCGGGGCCGGCGGCGCGAGTGCGTGCATCCTGCCAGGACCGGCAAGCGCACCGGCCAATCCCGCACCCAGAGCCGCCATCCCTCCCAGCAGTGTCCGACGGCTGACCGTTGCCGCTTTGTGCTCATCGATTCTCCCCGCATGGGGTTCTTTCACCGTCTCGTCCATCGCCAACTCTCCTTGAAGAACTGAATCATACATACGTTTCCTCGCGAAGAAAATGGGGAGCCTACTCAATCAAAATGCCGCACGCCAACGCCGCATTCAATGCGAAGCGAGCGCCCGGCTTCCTGTGGCGCCTTAAGCGGCGTCGCAACAATCCCTCGCCCCGGCCATAGTATTGGTATTTCAGGCGGTTCCCACCATTCTGGGCGCTGAAGCCAGCGCGGGCGTGAGCCAATATCAAGAAATTTGCATTCTTCCTGACACCCCTATGCCCAAAGCGGGAACTGCTCCGGATCGTCCTTCCAGGGATTGAACACCGCCGCCCCGCTGTTGGCGACATGGATGACGTTCCGCGTGGCGAGGTAAAGGTCGTGCTCAATCGCCGTGGCCGCCAGCAGCGTATCGATCACTGAGGGAGAGTGACCGGTCAGGCGTTTGACCTCACCGCTGATCGCTCCCCAGCGCAGCACGATCCGATCCGACATAGAAAGCATCCGTCCTGAGAACCGGGACTCCAGCGCCACGACCGCCCGTTGCAGGCGAGGACGCCGTTTGCCGCCTAGGGGCAAATGCTGGATACCTTTCTGATATTCGCCGATGGTGAGAATGCTGAGAAACAGGGTGTGTTCCGGCACGGACTCGATCCACTTTGCGACTTTCGGGTGGGGTTTGGCGCCGCTCACTTCGGCAATGACGTTGGTATCGAGCAACCAACCATTCACAGGGCGATTTCCCTTCCGGCATCGGGTTCCCGTTCCAGATCGAGATCGGATAGCCCGAGCCCCTGAAGGAAGCGAACCAGCGGCTGATGTCCCTTGGGCTTGGGCAGCATTTGCTTGTACGCTTCGGGCGCAAGGATCACGGCTGCTTCTTTGCCGCGAATCGTCACCAACTGAGGCCCCTCGGTCCCGGCCAGCCGCACCACTTCACTGAGCCGCGCTTTAGCATCTTCGAGTTTCCACCGCTCCATGCTTTGAGGAATCCAGGCGGATCCGCCTATGGGTTTTCTGCGGCGAGTTGCAGTGCGCGGCATCGCGGTTTACGCTCCAAGGGCAAACTGACTATCTGACCAGTTGATTATATCCGAGGGCCCGAATCGGTGTAGATGAATTCTTAGCGTTCCAGGCATCCGAACGCAATGGGATTTAACAAGCCGGGACAAGTCGTCCGCCAACCGCTCAATCGAGAGCGAGTATTTCCGGTAAAATTTTCAATCGCCCTCGATAAATCGCTTCATCGCCTTTGGGAGCAGAGGGTGGTGGCTTCAAATCCTTCCCACTGGCTATTTCCTTCCTTTCTCTGTCGCACTTCTCCTTCTCAATTTGCAGAACAAAAGGAAAGCGCGGCTTGGCCTGCCAGCACGCAAAGCAGCCGGCCTTCTGGTCTTGGAGGCAATCATCGCTTTCCATCCTGCGGCTAGGCTTGCGGTGTCCCGAGTATAATTGGACGGTCCGGGGTCGCCGGCAAATTCCAGTCAAACGCTTGAGAAGGGGCATCCGCAGAGGAGGAACTTATGGGCAATTGGACACGCAGAGGATTTGTGGGAGCAGGCATCGCCGCGGCAACGGCGCTTTCCGCCCAAGCGAGCCAAATGATGACCGGGGAACGACGGGCGGGCAGCGGGTCCATCAAGATCACCGACCTGCGGTGCGCCATTATCGGCCGCAACCCCACGGTTCGTATAGTGACCGACCAAGGCATTTCCGGGTACGGGCAAGCCGAGTCCGCGAAGCCGTATTTAAAGCCGATGGTCCTGTTTTATAAGGAATATCTGATCGGCGAAGACCCCACCGACGTGAACCAGATCATGCTCAAAATCCGCCGCATGGGCGCGATGAAGCCCTGGGGCGCGGCGGTGAGCGCCATTGAGATTGCTCTTTGGGACATTGCCGGCCAGGCCGCCGGATTACCCGTTTACAAACTCCTGGGCGGCAAGATCCACGACCGCGTGCGTCCCTATGGAAACTCCGAAAACAACTCCAAAATCGTACCGCGCACCCCCCAGGATTACGGCGAACTCGCCTCCGAGGTCAAGTCCGCCAAAGAAGGCTACACGCTGATCAAGCTGCCGGTCGGCTTCCACAACGACGCCATGTTGAACGCCGTCCCGGACGCCTGGTACGGCCGGCATTGGACGGGACGGAACCCTCCTTACATGGATCGCGGTCTGCTCAGGCAACCCGGCATCGACCATGTCATCGCCTGCGTCGAAGCGGCCAAAAAAGCCACTGGCGACGACGTCGGAATCGCATTCGACTGCGGTCCCGGCTGGACCGTCAAGGACGCCATCCGCTTTGCGCGCGCGGTCGAGCCCTATGACGTCGCCTGGCTCGAAGACCTGATTACAGGCGATTACGAGCCCTACCCCAACGCCCAGGTCTTCAAGGAGGTCACGCAAAGCACCTCCACGCGGATTCACACCGGCGAGGAGATCTACCTGCGCGAGAACTTCAAGGACCTGATCGAAACCCAGGCCGTCAACGTGCTCGGCCCCGACCCGGAAGATGTGGGGGGAATCGCCGAATTGAAGTGGATCGCCGAATACGCCAATCTCCACGGCATCCAGGTCGCCCCGCACGGAATTTTCGACGGCCTCTTCGGGGTCGCCGCGCAGGTGCACTTGGGGGCCGTCTGTCCGCAGAACTATATTGCGTTCGAATACGCCAAGGCCCAGCCGGAGTGGTGGAGCGACATTGTCGAAGGCCTGCCCGACCCCATCGTCAAGAACGGTTTCATCGATGTTTGGGACAAGCCGGGTCTCGGCATCACCTTCAATGTGGCGGCGGCCAAAGCCCATCTCACGGACGAGGATCGCGGCTTTTTCGACTGAAAGGCGGCGAGAGCGTAGTGCCGGAGGGGCCATCCTGATCCTGCCGATCCATTGGCAAGGTTGAAAGTCAGGGATGGCCCCGGGACTGCCCGGCCCCCCGAGTCACCTGCTGCTGCTGTTACTACATTACTCTATTGCGTGACTTCCGTCACAGAGGCCGCAACTCCTCCGTGAGATGGTAGGGTCATTCGGGCCATGTTGAACCGCAGTTCCTCGTTCGCGTCCTCCCGAACACCTGTCCGCGTTGGAGGAAAACGAGTCCATGTTCAGGGTAATCGTCGCCGACACCCAGCCGGTTTTTCGCGCTGGCGTTGCAACTGTACTCTCGTCTCAGACCGGTTTTCAGGTCGTACAACAATGCGCAGATTGGAAGTTGCTCAGGGACGCCGCGGCGCGCCATCCTTCCGCCCTCATCCTGGCTTCCACATGGGTCGTGGATTCTCTTTCCAGCTTGCTCGCTCTTGCCCACACGGCGGGCAGCCGTATTGTTCTCATTGTCGAGGACACCGAATCAAGTTTCCGCTATGCCGCCTCCGGCGTCGCCGGCATCCTGCGGCGCAGTTCTGAGCTCGCCGACGTCCTCAATCACGCCCGCAGCATTCAGCGCGGAGCCTCCTTCGTCGCAGCCGCGGTCGCGGCTCCCGTAAAACGCGATCTGGTCGGAACCAGGGCGGCGCAGCAGCTCACCCGGTCCGAATTGCGTATCGTATCGCTCCTGGGCGAAGGAATGAAAAACCGCGAAATCGCCCAGGCGCTCCGAACCACCGAACAGGTCGTCAAGAACTATTTGCGGTCGGTCTTCGACAAAGTCGGCGTATCCGACCGCGTGGAGCTCGCGCTTTATACCTTCCACCATCCAGCTTTTCAAATGGCCGCAGTCGATGTTTCGGCCGGAATCAGCTTTGTACCCACGTCCGCTCTTGCTGTGGGCGCTTGACCATTATTCTTCCTCGTTCTCGCAAAAGAGCAGCCAATTTCGCTCCGCCCCATTTCTGCCTCTACGTGGCCGGCCATTCCTGTTCGAAGCAAGGGACCGGGCTCCAATCCCGCCGCACCAGGTTACAAGGGATAATGACCCGGGTGTCGAATCCGGGAAAGCCCTGCTGGTTACAAAAGTGTCAAGAGAAGTGACTTTTATCACCGCCGGAGAAGCAAACGCCTGTAAAATTCCTCTAACATTCAGCCCAGTCTTCCGTATGCGAGCGTGCAGAGATCGCCCCGGAAGAGTTCGTGAACCCTGCAATCGTTCGGAAAAGTGCTGTGCGGCCTTACGCTCTTTAGACTTTTGCCGATAGGAAGATGCGAAGATGGCAAAATTCCGCGCAGCGGGATTACCCCGTCGGGCGCAGCGGAAACGACGCTCGGCTTGAGGAGAAATCAATGCCTGTTCTTGTTCATTCCCCGGTCAGGCCGCCCCAATGGCAAATCGCCCTCAGTGCGTCGGGCATTGCCGCGGCGCAGTTCGCACGTTGCGGGCTCGAGGTGACGGTTCTCTCTGGCCCGGAGAGGCCGTGGCACGACCTCGTCCTCACCCGCTCCGGCAATCTTTTTAAAGTGAGCGTCTTCGCCAGCGATGACGGAAGGTGGGACCTCACGCAGGCCTACCAGAAGCGCGCCGCCGCTCGCGGCGACAGCATGACCGAGTCCCACCGCGCCATCGACATGTGGCTCGATAAGCACGACGCACGGATGGTCTGCTGTCTGGTGCAATTCCTCGGCGTAACCATCGACCAGTTGCCCCGCATTTACCTGGCGGCGCCATGCGAAATCGCGCAAAAACTGCGCGAGGCCCTCAATCGCGCCGGCGAAGCCATCCTCTGGGAAGAGCGAAAATGGGTTTCCGATGGAGATGATGCCCGCATCCTCGAGAAATTGCCCCCGGATTGGTTCTTTTCGGCCGAACGAGTGCGGCAGATGTTGACTGGGCGGCCAATTGAAGCCGCCACCGCGCCGCGCTCCCCCGTCGCCCGACCCTCGATCGCGATCATGCCCGGCTCTGCTCTGCCCACTCCCGTTGATCAAGTCGCGTAAGACCCCGGATCCTCCACGGACGGGCTTTTCGTCCGTGGGGTAAAAAGCCGGATCCCGGGAGCGACTGTTTGCCGTAAAGCGTAGAACGCCGGCCGATCCCTTTGGCGTACTTCCTCAAGCAGCCAGCATGACGCGCTTAGGGGGATTGTTCTCTCGCGCTCGCTTCCGCTCCGCCCTGCCGGAACACGAATCGCAGCACCCAAACGCTTTGCACCGTTTGGCCGCCCACCCGCGCCGGAGCGAATCTCCATTGCCGCGCCGCGCCCATCGTCAAATTGGCGAAATAACGGCTTACTCCTCGCGAAGCAAACGCGGCGTCTGAGATCCTTCCGTCGGGAGTAACCACCACGCGTACTTCCACCTGCACTTTGCCGTGAATGGTTTGGCTGGCTTTCACAGCCGGCTCGGGCATCACCCGGTCGGCAACTTCGCCCTTCTCTGTCACCCCTGCGCGGCTTGGAATTTTCCCGTCCAGTCTTTCCCTCGCCGTCGAGCCTTCAGCCGGTTGGGATTTCCCTTGTTCCGCGGCCGAAGGCGCCTGCGCTTGATTCCCGGGAGGCTCCGGCCGCGGGGCCTTGCGGGAGAGCGCCGCAAAAATCGCG
>JASHUH010000477.1 GCA_030040115.1 Acidobacteriaceae bacterium
TCCTGCGGGCGTCCTGGCGACGATCCTGTGCGCGGGCGGCTTTTTGATTCACGATAATGTGGCGCGCGCGGCGATGAGCGGCGCGGAGCCGGTGATCGGGGCCGCAGCGCCGTTGCCGGAGAGCAGCGTTTCGCCGCTGGTGGCGCTCAACAACGCAGTCGAGGCTGTGGCGCAGCGCGTGACGCCGGCGGTGGTGAATGTTTCGGTCACGTCACGGGTTACGCAGGACGACACATCGGAGGAGGGGGGCAGCCAAGGCTCTGGCGGCCTTTCGCCCCAGGATTTGCCGCCTGGGTTCCGGCAGTTTTTCTTTGGCCAAGGGGGCGGCATGCAAAACATGAAGCCTCAGCCGCAGATTGAACACGGCATCGGCAGCGGGGTGATTGTTTCGCCGGACGGTTACATTGTGACCAACGATCACGTGGTGGACGGGGCCACGCAGATCCGGGTGACGCTCGACGACCGGCGCGTGTTTCCCGCCAAACTTGTGGGCGTGGACAAGCTCAACGACCTAGCGGTGATCAAGATCGACGCGCACAATCTGCACAGCATTGCGTGGGGCAATTCAACCCAGGTGAAGCCGGGCGAAACGGTGCTGGCGTTTGGAAGTCCCTTCGGGTATTTCCAATTCTCGGTCACGCGCGGCATCGTGAGCGCGGTTGACCGGCCGAACCCGTATTCGGACGATCCGCGCAAACCAGGCGACTTCATCCAGACCGACGCGGCGATCAACCCGGGTAACTCCGGCGGGCCGCTGGTGAACGCCTATGGACAACTGGTGGGCATCGACACCTTCATCATTTCGGACAGCGGCTCGTTTGCGGGCGCGGGATTCGCGATTCCCTCGCAGATCGTAAAAGCCTCGGCGGAAGAAATCATCAAGGACGGAAAGGTAAGCCACGGCTACCTGGGCATCGGCATGAACGACGTGACGCCGGATAACTCGAGCTTCTTCAACCTGCCCGACGCCAGCGGCGCGATTGTCAGCCAGGTGACGCCGGACTCGCCTGCCAGCCGCGCCGGACTGGAACGCGGGGATGTGCTGCGCGAATTGAACGGCAAGAAGATCGCGAACGCCAGCGCGCTGCAGGTTGCGGTGAGCGAAATGACGCCGGGCACGCCAATTGAGCTGGGGATTTTGCGCAACGGCAAGTCTGAGACGCTCAAAGCCACGGTAGGCGAGTATCACCAGAGCGGGACCCAGGAGGCGGAGAACGGCGCAGCCGGCGCGGGCCGTGGCAAGCTGGGCCTGGCGGTCGATAATTTAACGCCGGACGTGCGCCAGCAATACAACGTGCCGCAACAGGTGCACGGAGCCGCGATTCAGAGCGTGCAACCGGGCAGCCCGGCGGATAATGCAGGGCTGGCGCCGGGCGACGTGATTCTGGAAGTGAACCGGCATCCGGTCCAGGACGCGGAAAACTTCGTGAACCAGGTTCACTCGACCCCGGCGGGCAGGGACATTCTGTTGTTGGTATGGTCGAACGGGGGAACGAGCTACCGCGTCGTGCATCCGGATGTGAGCCCACAGCAGAACGGGATGTAAGCGCCGGCCAGGAAGCTTGTACACTGGCTTGGGAAGCGAACAAAAAAGCGGGTGAACGGCGCCCTCGGCCGCCCACCCGGAATGAAAACCGCTTATGGAATCCCGGAAGGCATGGACTCGGTTCCTCCAGTTCCGTCTGGACACCTTCCGGATTCGTCCTGTCAGGCCGCGGTTGTGGTCGGCAACCGCGGCGGATTTACTTCTGTCCCTGGATGAACTCCTATTCCTGCCGGCCTGCTACTTGCGCTGGTACCGAAGCGGCACATCGGCAGAGGTTGTAGAGCTGCCCCAGAGCACGCTGGAACCCCAAAGGACGCTGGAGCCCCAGAGCACGCTTTCGGCATTGTCCGTGCTTGAACCCCAGAGCACGCTTTCGCCTTCAAGCGTGCTGGAACACCAGAGCACCTCCTCGCCGTTGAGGTTGTCGCCGAGCATAGCCGCGTCGCTCCAGATGGCCGACGAGCCCCACATCGCCGAAGAACCCCACATCGCTGAAGAACTCCAGAGCACCGGTTGCCCGGTCACCGGCGTGCCGTTGATCATGGTCACTTCGCCATTGGCATTGACGGCGGCGAAAGGCGACATTGCGCTATAGCCGGTCGGCGGAGGTGTCGTGGCCAGGTTCAGAGCGGCGTCGATGTCCAGGTAGCCGGAGCCGACGGTGAAAATGTCAGCCTCCTCCTGGAAGGTTTGGCCGGTGGTTGGATCGGTGACCGTGGCGCTCTGGACAAGGTTTTTGAAGGAAGAAGCCATGAGAATCGCTTTCACCTGATCGGGGGTGAGAGAGGGATTCTCCTGGAGCAACAACGCCGTCGCGCCGCTGACCATGGGCGCGGCCATGCTGGTTCCGCTGAGGATAAAGTACTCGCCGGAGAGAGCGCTGCTGCCATTGTTCTGGTACACCGAATAAGGAACCTCATTGGTGGGATACTCCTGATTCAGCGTTTCCGACGGAGTATAGAGAGAGATGATCATATTGCCGGGCGCCACCAGATCGGGTTTGATGACCTGATCCCAGAGCGAGGGGCCCTTGGAGCTGTAGCTGGCGGGAATATCGTCGGTGCGATCCGGCGTGCCCAGGGTGTTCATGGCCCCCACCGTGATCACGTAGGGATCGTTGCCCGGCGAAGTGATGGTGCCGTAGCCGTTGGTGCCTAACGTGTCGTCGCGGCCGAAGTTGCCTGCCGAAATCACCACCGCAATGCCTGCCTGCCATGCCTGCTCGACGGCCTGGCACAGCGGGTCCTGGGTGTAGCTTTCGTACACGCCGCTTCCCAGCGACATATTGATGACGCGGATGTTGTAGGTGTTCTGCAACTGAATGGCGGTTTGGATGGCGTCGATGACGGCGCTATCGCTCCCGTTGCCATTAACGTCCAGGACGCGAAGATCGATGAGGTTAGCGCCCGGGGCGATGCCTTGGAACGTGTAGGAGTCGCCCGGCCCTGTGGACATGCTCCCATTGCCGGAAATGATGCCGCTGACGTGCGTGCCGTGTCCGTACCCGTCGGCAGCGCTGCCCGAGCCGGTGAAGTCCTGGGCGTACACTACATTGCCGCTGGTCAGGTCGGCGACGTTGGCGATGCCGCTATCAATGATGGCGACGCCGATGCCCGCGCCGTTGAGGCCTTGCGACCAGCCCGCGGACGAGTTAATGGTTTCGTTATGGTAGTCAAGCGCGGCGGGCACGCCGAAGGCGGTGTTCGCGGCTCCCTTGACCGGACGGTCGGGTGTGATGTACGTGACAGCGGGATCGGAAGCCAGATCCTCGAGTTCGGAACCCGGCATGGTGTAGGCTCCGCTCCGGATCAAGCCCAGTTGACGATTGATGGCGCCGCCGCGGCTGAGCACTTTCTGGTGCATGGCCGGGGACAGCGCCTGATTGAATTGGACAATGACTTTGACCGCGGACAAGTTCTCCTTCGCCGCGAGATCGTTCGAGATCTTCGGCGAGTGAGCGAAGCATAAGCTTGCGCCCGCGATCAGCGCGCACACGGCGAGGGCCTTTCTTCCCCACATGGCGCTCCGCGTTGGTTTGAGTTTCATTCCCGATTCTCCTTCCGCTTTTATTGCTGCTTCAGGAACAAGGTCTCCGATGGGTTGCAACAAGCCCGGACGAGCGAGTGCGAACATCCGAGTTTTCTAATGCCGCGTCCCGGAGGGGGTCCGGAGCAGCGTCGAGTGTGCGGTCTATCGGGTTAGGGGATAGAGCGCACGGCGAAGACGCAGGAGGCGGTTCGATGAGAGCCTTCTCCTGCGACTGTTGGCAGCATCGGCGTGGGCTTAGAAAGCTTTAAGTGCGCGAGTAACCGAAAAGTGGTGACGAAGGTCGAAATTTGGTCCGATGGGGCCGCCAAAAGCCGAAAACCTGACCGGTGGGAGGGAGAGCGTACAACTTTGGTTTTTTCCGGGGTGGCGACTGGGGACGCGGACGAGGATGAGCGAAGCGGAGCCTGCGGCAGCGTCGAGATCGGGGCGGCGAGGTTTGCGCCGAGAGGCGTACAACTTTCGTTTGGTGGCGAGGGAACGCCGCTACATCTTTGGTTTCTAAAGTGGCCATAGTTCTGCGCCGATGGACGCGTTGACCGTGTTCTGCGTTCCAGCGGCAAAGCAAGGCGATGGAGAACAAGGGAGTCAGGCCGGTGAATCCTTCGACGCCAATGCGAGCGATCCTATTTGTCGTGCTCACGGCGGCGTGCGGGGCCAGCGTGCTGCTCACGGCGTTTTGGCACTGGAACTCCAGCGATCCACTGCGGTTCTTCTGCTATCTGGCCATTGCGATGCTGGCGGCGGCCATGCGGGTGAAGCTGCCGGGCATGGACAGCACCATGTCGGTGCATTTTTTGTTTGTGCTGCTGGGGATCCTGGAACTTTCGCTGCCGGAGACGCTGGCCATCGGGTGCGCCGCGGCGCTGGTGCAGAGCCTGTGGAAGACCAAGCGAAGGCCGGAGGCGATCAAGGTGGTGTTCAACGTGATCAGCATGAGCGCCAACGCCATCTGCATCACGTATTATGCGTACCGGCTGTCTCTCGGCTTCTTGAAAAATGGGGCGCCGTTGCTCCTGGTGGTGGCGGCCTTCACTTATTTTGTGGCCAATACGGCTCCGGTCGCGGTGGTGATTGCATTGAGCGAAAACCGCCCCCTGCGCTCCATCTGGTCGGAGACCTACTTCTGGTCCCTTCCGTATTACCTGGTGGGAGCGGCGATCGTGTACCTGATCAGCATCGCCAACCAGTACATGGGCTGGGAAAGCGCGCTGCTGATCATGCCCGTGATGTATGGGATCTACCGCTCCTATCTGATGTATCTGGGCCGGCTGGAGGAAGAAAAGCGCCGCGTCGAGATCGAAGCCAGGCAGGTGGAGACCGAGAAGCGGCACGTGGAGCAGGTGTGCGCGCTGCATTTGCGGACGATCGAAGGCCTGGCGCTGGCCATCGACGCCAAAGACCACACCACGCACCAGCACCTGAACCGGGTGCGGACGTACGCAGTGGAGATCGCCAAGGACCTGCAACTGAGCGAGGAAGAGATCGACGCTTTGCGGGCCGCGGCCTTGCTGCATGACATCGGCAAGCTGGCGGTTCCCGACCATATCATCAACAAACCTGGGCGGCTGACCCCGGCCGAATTCGAAAAGATGAAGATTCATCCCATTGTGGGCGCGGAGATTCTGGAAAGGGTGGCTTTTCCGTATCCCGTGGCTCCGATTGTGCGCGCGCATCACGAGAAATGGGACGGCAGCGGCTACCCCGACGGCCTTAAAGGAGAAGAGATCCCCATTGGCGCGCGCATTCTGGCGACGGTGGATTGCCTGGATGCGCTGTCGTCGGACCGGCAATACCGGAAGGCATTGCCCTTGGATGAGGCGATGAAGCAGGTGGCCGCGCAAGCCGGGATGGCGTTCGATCCCAGGGTGGTGGAGATTCTCGCGCGCCGTTACCGGGAACTGGAGAGCGTGGCCATTCATGGATTGGAGGAGGCGAGCATCGATTCGCTGAGCTTCAGTTACGCGGTGGAGCGGGGAGAGCGGCCGGCGACCGGCTTCGAGCACGATGCATCCCATTCCGGGAGCCAGAGCGATTTTCTGTCCTCGATCGCCTCGGCGCGGCAGGAGGCGCCCACGCTTTTCGAGCTGAGCCAGGATCTGGGCAACTCCCTGAGCCTGGATGAGACGCTTTCACTGGTGGCCATGCGGCTGCGCCGGTTGGTTCCCTACGATTCCATTGTGGCCTATGTTCGGAAGGGCGATCTGCTGGTTCCTGAGTTTGTGAGCGGCGACAATTTTCGCATCTTCTCTTCGCTGAGCATTCCCGTGGGCACGGGCCTTTGCGGATGGGTGGCGCAGAACGCGCGCTCCATCATGAATGGGAACCCGGCCGTGGAAGCAGGGTTTGTCCATGACCCGAACAACGCCGGCGAGCCGCGTTCGGCGCTGGCGGTTCCCCTCGAAGGAGTTTCCGGGCTGGTGGGGGTGCTGGCGCTCTACCAGGCCAAGGCCGACGCCTTCACCAGCGACCACTTGCGCGTGCTGCAGGTGATTACCGCGAAGGTGGCGCTTTTTATTGACAACGCCTTGAAATACCGCGAAGCGGAGAGCTCGGCCACCATCGACTATCTGACCGGCATGGCCAACGCTCGCGCCCTCTCGATGTATTTGGAGCAGGAGTTGGCGCGCTCAAAACGCGAGCAGACCGCCATGGCCGTGATGGTTTGCGATCTGAATGGATTTAAGGAAATCAACGACCGCTACGGGCATTTGGCCGGCGACAAAGTGCTGAAGATATTCGCCAACCTGATGCGGGAAACCTGCCGGGACAGCGACTACATGGCGCGGATGGGCGGCGACGAATTTGTAATCATCGCGCCCAACATGCCGCCGGAGTCAGTCGCGGAGCGAGCCATGATGCTGAGCGCGATGGCGCAAAAGGCGGGGCGCGCGGTGTGCGGGAAGGATTTTCTCTCCCTGAGCCTGGGAGCGGCGTTTTACCCGCAGGATGGGCAGGAATCGGAACAATTGCTCGCCGAAGCGGATCGAAAGATGTATACGGCCAAAGAGCATCACTACGCCGGAAGCAAGCTGATGGCGCCTGAACTGGCCCGGATTTCGCAGTGGGCCACGGTCAATTGAATCTTCGGCCGGACCGGATCAATTGGAGTCGCCACCGGGCGCGTAGTAGCCGTCCCGGGTGATCACGCTCAGCTCGCCTTTGTTGGCCTTGAGCGCGGTCTCGGTGGCCTTGAGCGCGATCTTGTGGTAGCCGCCCTCGTTATCCGCCGGGTCAGGCGTATAGGTGAGCAGGTATTGGCCGTGCAGGCTCTCGGCAATCATGTTGTAGATTTGGTCCAGGTCGGCGACCCGCTTGACTTCGAAAAACTGGCCGCCGGTGCGGGTGGCGATTTGCTGCATAATTTTCTTGCCGTCCACGCCGGGAGTCCTCTGTCCCCCCCCGCCCCTGCCGCCGGGATAGCCGCCGCCGGGATAGCCGCCCGGATAGCCACCGGGATAACCCCCAGGGTAGCCGCCGGGATAGCCGCCGCCGCGCCGCCCCATCCCCGGGAAAGCGCTCTGACTCTCCTCCCGGCCCCGGAAATAGACGGTGAAGACCGAGAGATTGGCGTGATCGGCCGCGTCCA
>JASHUH010000478.1 GCA_030040115.1 Acidobacteriaceae bacterium
TGCGCTCGGCGCGCCATCAACCCGTGGATTGGCATTCATGGGGTCAGGAAGCCTTCGCCCGAGCGCAATCTGAAGACAAGCCCATCCTGCTCGACATCGGCGCCGTGTGGTGCCACTGGTGCCACGTCATGGACCGCGAATCCTACGAGGACCCGGAAGTCGCCGCGCTCATCAACCGGCTCTTCGTCGCCGTGAAAGTCGATCGCGACGAGCGTCCCGACGTGGATGCGCGCTACCAGGCCGCGGTCTCGGCCATCAGCGGGCAGGGTGGCTGGCCACTCACCGCGTTCCTCACCCCCGACGGCCGTCCTTACTTCGGTGGAACCTACATTCCTCGCGACGACCGCTACGGCCGTCCCGGCATTGGCCGCGTTCTCACCGCGATGGCGCAGGTATGGCGCGAACGCCGCGATGAAGCCCTCGAAACCGCCGCCAGCGTGATGGCGGCCATCGAGCACAACGAGAACTTCTCCGCACGCGGCGCCGACCTGTCCCCTGCCCTGGTCGAAAAAATCGCTGCCTCCATCCTTACCCAATTCGATCCCCGCCACGGAGGCTTTGGCTCGCAGCCCAAGTTCCCTCACCCCGCGGCGCTCGACCTGCTCCTCCAGGTTGCTCTCACCCGCGGCAATGTGCAGGCTCGCGAGGCGTTTACCGTCACCCTCGAAAAGATGGCGCGCGGCGGCGTCTACGACCAGCTCGCCGGCGGTTTCCACCGATATTCCGTCGACGAGCACTGGACCGTTCCCCACTTCGAAAAAATGCTCTATGACAACACCGAGCTTCTGCGCAATTACGTGCACGGCTACCAAAGTTTTGTCCGCGACGACTTCGCAGCCACAGCTCGCGAAATCGTCGCCTGGCTCGACGCGGTTATGACCGACCGCGAGCGCGGCGGTTTCTACGCCTCGCAGGACGCCGATGTTGGCCTGGACGACGATGGCGACTACTTCACCTGGACGCTCGATGAAGCCCGCGCCGTCCTCGACGGCGAAGAGCTGGAGGCTGCCTCGATGTATTGGGACATCGGCGAACTGGGCGATATGCACCACAACCCGGCCAAAAACGTGCTGCACGTGAGGCGCACTTTGGCCGAAGTGGCGAATCTACTGGGCAAAAACGAGGAACATCTGCGCTCACTCCTCGATGCCGCCAAGCGCAAGCTGCTGGCCGCGCGTCTGCAGCGCCCCACTCCCTTCATCGACCGTACCCTCTACACCGGCTGGAACGCGATGGCGGTCACCGCTTACTGCGAAGCCGCGCGCGTGCTGCGCATGGAAAACGCGCGCAACTTTGCCCTCCGCACCATCGACCGGATCCTCGATCAGGCTTGGGACGGCGACGCAACCCTCCACCACGTCATCGCGTATCCCGAGGGAATGGCGCCGGTAGAAAATGCCCCCGGCGCGCTGGACGACTACGCTTTCACCGTCCACGCCGCCACGGATGCCTGGCTGGTAAGCGGCGAGATGCGTTACTGCCAAGCCGCTGTGCAATTAGCCGACGCCATGATCGCCCGGTTTTACGATCGCGCAGCCGGGGCGTTCTATGACTCCGCGCCAATGCAGGAGGCCGTCGCGCTCGGCGCATTGGCCGCCCGCCGCAAGCCGATTCAGGATGCGCCCACCCCGTCCGGCAATCCTAGCGCCGCCGCGGCGCTGCTCCGTCTTGAAGCCCTCAGCGGCCGCAAAGAGTATCGCCAGATCGCCGAAGATACGCTGGCCTGCTTTGCCGGCGTCATCGAGCACTTCGGCCTCTATGCCGGCAGCTATGGCCTGGCTCTCGAGCGCCTGTTACGCCACCAGGTGCAGGTCACCGTCGTCGGCTCGGAAACCGAAGCGGCGCGCCTCCAAGCCACCGCCGTGGCGGGCTTCGCCATCGAGAAAACCGTGATCCGCATCGATCCCTCCAGGCTCGTACCCGGCGGCGTTCCTGAAGCCCTGGCCGAAACTCTCCTCCAGGTTCCTGCGCCCGCAGGCACCCAAGCCTGGGCGCTCGTCTGCCGAGACCGAACCTGCCTGCCGCCGGTCACCTCGCCTGATGAGCTGTTAAAGGCTATTGCGGAGCCTCAATAGACTCTACTGAAATCTCAGTAGCCGGCCTCGCGTCCGTGCCGCACCGCCAGGATTACCACCTCTTTACCATCGAAGCGATACAGGGCCAGATAAGCTCCATGTCCGAATTCGATGATCCATTCGCGGAACTCCGGAGGAAGCTCCTCCACCGGCCGCCCAATTTCCGGGTGCCTGGCCAACACCCTGACGCCTCGCCGGATTTCCTTCACAGCGCGCCGTGCGGCAGTCGGGCTGTTTGGCGCCAGAAACTTATACAGGCGGCGTACGTCGCCCAGCGCGGCTTGGGTCCACTTTATTCGTGGCACTCAGGGACCCCGGTGTCCACGCCCGCTTCAAGCTGCGCCAACCACTCATCGGCCTCTCTCCCGCTCAGATGGAGACCGGTCGCCTGATAATGGTTCCACGCCGTCAGCGCATCCTGCCGCAACTGTTCGCGCTGCTCTTCCCGGTTCACATACTGCGCAACGGCCTCGCACATCATCCAGTGCGCCGACCGGCGGCGCGCCCGGGCTAGCCTCTGCACGCGCGACTTCAACTTGGAATCGAGCTTGAGGCTGGTTGTGGAGGTTTTCGCCATTCCGGTGTTACCTTACAATACTTTATCATACTTCTACTCGCCGCTAAACGGATTCGTCTCCTGCGGCTTGAGCGTGGTCGGATCGTGCGCGGGGGCTGGTTCTTCCTCGTGCTGCCTTCCCGGCCCCGCCGTCGCCCCATACACGCGGAGCGGATCGCCGGGGAGCAAGCCGTGCTCTTCGAACGCCAGCCGCACCCGCCGCTGAAACTCCCGCATCGGCCCGTATTGTTTGGTGGCCACGGTTTTGAACACCACCGGAAAAATCAATTGCGACCCCTTCACAGAATCGACCCCCAACACCTGCGGATCGGCGACAAACAGATCCTTGAATTCCGGACTCCGACGGACTTCGTCGGCGATCTGCTTCAGTAAGCCGATCACCTGGTCGGGATTTGCCGAAAAGTCCGCGCTCACATTCATGGTCGCCACCGAGAAACCCACGCTTAAATTGGCCACGGTTGTCACCTGGGAGTTCGGAATGATGTACAGCGTGCCGTTCGCGTCGCGCAGGGTGGTTTTGCGCAGCGTCATCGACTCCACGGTTCCGGAGACGCCAGCCAGTGTCACCGAGTCCCCCACATTGAATTGCCCTTCAACCAGGATGAGGATGCCGTTGAACATGTCCTTCACGATGTTTTGCGCCGCCAGGCCGATGGCGACCCCGGCCACCCCCGCCGAAGCCAGAAGAGGCGCCAGGTTCATGCCTACCGTAGCCAGCACCTGCAGCCCGGCAATGACGCCGATGATCGCCAGCCCGGTGGCGCGAATCACCCCGGCCAAGGTCTTCACTTCGGCCACGCGCCCCGGCCCCACCGCGTGCCGTTCCGCCACGTGGACCATGCGGTTCGTGATCACCTTCAGCAACTTGTCCAGAATGAAGGCGATCAACGCAATGACAAGCAGATGGGGAAGTTTGCTATGGATGAATTCCTGGCTGTCGGCAATCCACTCGTCCACCACTTTGCCCATGAACCGGCCCTGGGCAAGGATTGCCCACGCGCCCGCCCAGCGATCTGCAATCATGCCAAAAAACTCCTCGCTGAAGTTTCCAATTTTAGACTAGACTGTGCCAAGGAGCCGAATTTGAGGTGGGGTTTCGCCTCACTTCGAATTCCGGGCTCTAAGCAGCGCATATTGAACCATCTCTTTCGTCGAGGCCAGAGGCGTCCGGGCATGGGGCGCAACCGATGGGGAGTTTTCGCGATTGCGCGGCCAAGCGGCGGAGCGCCGAAGACGCATCAGAATGAAAATGGGGCAAAGTGCCCCTGAGAGATTTGTTCGAGCGTCGTTTCGGCCCAATCTCTCCCCGGCGTCCTTTTGATTATGGTTGGCGCGGCATTCTCATTCGTTGATTTGAGAGTTCAGCCTCCATCCGGGAAGATTTCAGGACCGGGCCATCGCTGGGGCACTGCGGAGGTGATCGATGATAGCACCGCGCGTGAATCGGAAACCGGCAGTCCTCCAACCTAGTGCGGCGGCAATCGGCAGCCTGGCCCTTTTATTGGCCACGGCGGCAGCGGGCTTGGGAGTTCTCGCCCGCGCGCAATCTGCGGCCCCATCCGCGGCCCCAAGCGTGGCGCAAGCATCAGCGCAGTCGGCGTCTCAGCCCGTGGCCGTGACTCCATCTCAGCCTCCAAGCTCGGCGCAAACGGCAACAGCCGCCACTCCTTCGCCCGCGCCCACCTCGGAAAGCGTCTCGAATGCGCCGGCAAAAGCAGCGGCGGAGTCTTCCGGCGACGCCCAAAAGCCACAGATCGATGGCCAATGCGCCGACCTGCTCAAGATGGCCAACGCGTTGAAGTCCGAAGTCGACAAAACCACCATGGACGTGCTTTCCGTCTCTGTGGTGCGCGAGGCGGATGAAATTGAGCAGTTAGCCCGCAAGATGAAAGGTGAACTCAAATTCACGGAGGATAAGTAAGCCTTCTCAACCGGGGCATTGTTTCCGGGCGCCACTTTGAGCGAACTGCGCGGGCAAAACGCAACCGCGCAACCACAGAAATGAGACCGATCATGATCGACCGATTTTGTCAGCCTGCTCCCACTTTCCTCCGCCCCCTCTGTATGGCTCTTTGTTCGGCGCTCTGCCTGGCGCTGCTTCTCGGTCCAGCGCCGGTTGCGGCGCAACGCTCCACAACCCTGCCGGGCTTTGGACCGTCCGAACACAGCCAAATGGGAACCGACCCCCTCGACCAGCAACAATCGCCTCCCCTGGGTCCTAACGATCCGATGACCTTGGAAAAACGCCTGAAAGCCCTCAACGCTGAGCGCCAGAAGTCGATGATCGCCGACACCAATAAGCTGGTCAAACTGGCCGCGGAATTGAACGCTGAAATCAACGGGCGACATCCCGGTGAGCTCACGCCCGCTCAGCTCCACCAGGTCGCGGAAATTGAAAAACTCGCCCACAGCATCAAGGAAAAGATGTGCACCTCGGTGAGTCCAGCGCCTATGATGACGCGGCCTCCCCTCATGACTCCGCCTGGAATGCCGCCTGTGATGGCGCCCATGTGAGAACGCCGGCAATTTCCCATCCTGCGAAAACCACCCAAGCGCCCCCGCCATCTTAGTGCGTGGCGGCAATAGAGAACGCTTCCGCCAGTTGATACAATCAGGCGAGACGCACGCGCCAAATTGGGTGCTCGGGGATTCCCGCTGATCGACCGCCTTCCCTGAGGCCTGTGGTCAGGAAGATTGGACGGTCGTTGGTTCCCGTCTCGTCAGGAGTTGTTGAGGATCTTTTGGAGTCTTCGGCGCTGCCGAAGTTGCGCCTTGGCGCACAATGAGCTTGTGAATACGCAACCCGGTTTCCGCCCGCTGCCACGACCCCGTCTAGCAGTGATCGCGGCTGGAAACCGGGTTGTGGAATCGCGTTGAGGGATGAAAGCCAATGCAAGGGGCAGTTTCCAGCGCTAGCGCCACGGCCATTTCGAGTGCCCTGAGCGCTCAAGAAATGATCGAGATCTACCGGCTCATGTTCCTGTCCCGCCGGATCGATGACCGCGAGATCCTGCTCAAACGCCAGCAGAAAATCTATTTCCAGGTGTCGGGCGCAGGCCATGAGGCGCTCCAGGTGGGCGCGGCCTTGGCTTTGCGACCCGCTTACGACTGGTTCTTTCCCTATTACCGCGACCGCGCCCTCTGCCTTGCGCTGGGCGTGACGCCCTATGAAATGTTCCTGCAAGCTGCGGGCGCGGGCTCCGACCCGGCCAGCGGTGGACGTCAGATGCCCTCGCACTGGAGCAGCCGTCCTCTCCACATCGTCAGCACCTCTTCCTCGACGGCTACCCAGCTTCTCCATGCCGTCGGCTGTGCCGAGGCCGGCCGTTACTTCTCGCGACATCCCGAAGCCGCCCGCCAGCCCGGGGTCCCCGACGACAGGTCTTCGCCGCCGGAGCGGCCTGCCAAAGCCGATTACCGCGCGTTTCATGATGTCGAATTTCAGGGCGATGAGATAGCCCTCGCCTGCGTCGGCGAAGGCGCCACGTCGGAAGGCGAATTCTGGGAGGCGCTCAACACTTCCTCGAACGAAAAGCTGCCGGTGATCTTTTGCATCGAGGACAACGGTTACGCCATTAGCGTGCCCGTGGAGGTGAGCACCCCCGGCGGCAATATCTCGCGGTTGCTGGCCAATTTTCCCAATTTTTACATTGCTGAAGTGGACGGCGCCGATCCCGTAGCCTGCCTGGCCGCATTTCAGGCCGCCGCCAGCCATTGCCGCGCCGGTTACGGCCCGGCTCTGGTCCACGGCCATTGCATTCGCCCTTACGCTCACTCACTCTCCGATGACGACAAGCTCTACCGCTCCGCGGCCGAGCGCGAAGCCGACGCGCTACGGGACCCCATCCATTGCATGCAAATGCGGCTCCTGCGCGAGGGAGTCCTGACCACCACCGCAATCAATGAGTTGGAGCAGTCGGTGGACCGCGAGGTCGCCGCAGCCGCTGAGCGCGCTTTAGCCGCTCCCCTGCCCAAGATCGAAGAC
>JASHUH010000041.1 GCA_030040115.1 Acidobacteriaceae bacterium
GTTGAAGGCTTTACGATGCCGGCGACACAGCATGACGCCTTGGTGTGGATGTCGGGAAGCGCGTATGACATGGTGTTCGACATGGCCAGGACAGTCATTCAGGATCTCTCTGGGAAGGCCACGCTACAGGAAGAAACCACGAGTTGGTCGTACCGGCACGACCGCGATCTTACGGGCTTTGTAGATGGGTCAGAGAACCCGACACTGCTGGACGCGCCCGCCGAGGATGCACAACCCGGCGCCGATTATTTGCGAGGGCTGGATGCGCTCACGGAACGCCTGGCCACCTGCAATGACCTGGACGCTCTGCTGACCGCCTCCCTCGAAGCTCTCTCTTCATTCTTCGGATATAACCATAGCTTCGTTCTCGTTCCCGACGAGGAGGATAAACGTCTCTTCACCGTCGCCAGCCGCGGGTTTCCGGATTCGGGGATAGGCTCGGAGGTGGCAATCGGCAAGGGCATCATCGGCGTTGCTGCCGCCCAGCGCTCTCCGATAGCCTTTTGAAATTGTGAGCGGCTTGGGGCACGCGTCGCAACCAAAATCGCTCATTCCGGCTCCGTTGCTAATAGAATTAGTCGTTGGCTACACATTACCGCCTTCGGAGCAAAATCGCCACTCGGAAGGTTCCTAGTTTGACGGCTGCCTGATCGCCTCTAGACTTCCCCTGAACATCACTTAGGCATCCCCTGACACATCAACCGTAGCCCTAAGCCACGGTTGGTAATCATTTAGTGGATCGCATTCGTGGGCTTGAAATTCCGTCCTAATGGCTTCCGACAAGACGGGATCGGGCAGAAAGTGGATCATCGTGTGCGAACCACAGACCCTCGTCCAACCGCAATTCGAACACCGTGCGGCGAGACCGCCCCAAATCAGTTGCCGTTCTATCGAGTTTCGGAGCCCGGATTGATGTTCCATTTGGAGATTCTAGGATTAGGCAAACCCCTAGCCCGCATTTCTCACAGGCACATTGGACTGGGTTTTAACCGCCGGCGAGAAAAGTCTTGGAAAGGCCGTCTTTTCATGGCATAACTGCGTTGACGAAGCGTAGTTGTTGCCGTGCGGAGGCGGCCTTTCTTATGACAGAGTGTAGACAAGAAGTGTTCCCGTTTGCACCTCATTTTTCGCGCCGCGTGGAAGCGGCGTTTAGCGCCGGTCAGGTATCCAGCGACGGCGGGGCGTTGCTGCTGCGCGAGGTGGAGGGCAAGATCAACCTGCTGGGCCGGCTGGCGGGTTGTTTCTGGGATGGGCGCATGCCCTTGCTGGTCAAGCACCCGTTGGCGCAGATGCTGGCGCAGCGCATTTACGGGCTGGCGCTGGGCTACGAGGACTTGAACGATCATGAGCAGCTTCGCCACGATCCGCTGCTGGCGCTTTTGAGCGGCAAGCGCGAACTGGAGGAGCCGCTGGCGGGCAAGAGCACGCTGAACCGGCTGGAATTGGTGAACCGCACCGGGCGTTATCACAAGATCGGTTACTCGGCCGAAGCCATCGACCGGCTGCTGGGCGACCTGTTCATCGAGTCCCGGACCGCGGCCCCCGCCCAGGTGGTGCTCGATCTGGATGCGACCGACATCCCGCTGTATGGTCATCAGCCGCAGCGTTTCTTCCACGGCTACTATGACAGCTACTGCTATCTGCCCCTGTACATCTTCGCCGGCGACCAGTTGCTGTGCGCGCGGCTCAGGGCCGCCAACCAGGACGCGGCGGCGGGCTCGGTCGAAGAGGTCAGCCGCATCGTGGCGCAGTTGCGGGCGCGCTGGCCGGAAGTAAAGATCGTGCTGCGCGCCGACTCCGGCTTCTGCCGCGAAGCGCTGATGGCCTGGTGTGAAGCCAACCCTGTGGATTACCTCTTCGGCATGGCGGTCAACAAACGTCTGCGCCAAATTATCGGGCGCCAGTTGCACGAAGCGAAGATGGAGCATGGGGCCAGCGGCAAGCCGGCGCGGGTCTTCGCCGAGTTTAGTTACCGGACCCGCAAAAGCTGGTCGCAAGCGCGCCGTGTGGCGGCCAAGGCCGAGTGTCTGGAGAAAGGCGAGAACCCGCGCTTCGTGGTCACTTCCTTGAGCGCCGAAGAGTGGGCGGCGCGGGACTTGTACGAAAAGTTCTACTGCGCCCGCGGCGAAATGGAGAATCGCATCAAGGAACAGATGGCCCCCATGGGGCCGGTTTTTTGCGCCTGAAAAAATATTTTTCGCGAATATTCGGCGCGACCCAGGTTTCAGGTATTACCCCTCATGCACACAAATACACTTCCCGTTCTGTGCATAGGAGGAAACATCTTATGAGTCACCTGAAAGTTGTATCCGGCGCTCCCAAGAGCGCAAAACCGGAACCCTGGAAGCCGACGGCTGTTCCTGAAGACCACACGTTACCGGAGCCGGTGTTCGCTGACGAGCCCGCGATTGCGGAGCCTGCCTTGACTTTTGACGAGGTTTTTCGCGTGCTGCGCTGGCTCTCGAAGTGGAGCCGCCTTGAGGGCGAGGCGGTTGGCTGCATGGCCAATGCTGCCCTCAAATCTATCCACGGGATGATCTTCTACTTCAATGAAGGTGTTGACGACGACGAGGCCCCCCATGTCTAGTGCCATCATCGAAACCCTGCGCCAGCACAAGAGCCTCATGAGCACCTCTGAAGTGATGGTGGCCCTCGGCATCAAAGCCCGCTGGCGCTTCTGCCAGCAAATCCGCGAGGGTCGCCTCCGGGCGATCCTCTTGCCGGGTGGTTACCGCTTCGACCTCGCCGACGTCGCCGACTACCTCGAAGTCCGTGAGATCGGCGCGGACCGTCACCGCAAGGCTGCCTAGTTCACCACCACCAACGAGCCACCCTTCCGAAGGCGACTTTTTCTTGCCCGTTTCCGTTTATACTTCGTCTTCAAATTTATACTTTGGCCGCATTTTGCTCTTGTATCGGGGTTTATGTGCATGTATGGTTGTACATGAGGCGAGAACCTCGAACCCCGCATCTGGAGCAGGTGAAACGAGATTATCTATTTAGATTCAATAGGTTGCTAAGACCCGCGAAAAGAATCGCCACCTTCGATGAAGGCTGCAAGGGCTGCATTGGAAGGAGAAGCGCTCTCGCGGTCGATCCACATTTGCCGCGCTTCCAAAATTCCGCTGGCCAACCAGGGACAGCTCCGCTTCCGAGAGTCAATCCGTCTGCGCTCTCCCCGCCAACACCCGCAGAAATTGGCGCCTTTCCATGTGATATTTGAACGCCTTGCGCCCGTCGATGAAAACTACGGGAACCTCGTCGGTGTATTTCCGCTGCAGTTCGGGGTCGCCGTCGATATTCACCTCGCGCCACCGGAAGTCAGCTTCGCCTTGGACCTGCTTGAGCGTTTCCTTGACGCTTTCGCAGAGATGACATCCCTTACGCGAATACACCACTACCTCGTGCATGGCGCCATTGTAATCACGCAAATCGATCTCTCCGTCAACGGTTCCCGTGCGCGTCTTTCCGATCCGTTTCGTGGCGGCAGGACAGGCGGCTCGCCTTCAGCGCCCGATTCCATCTATCCTTACCCCATGCCGGACCCCGCTTCCCCGTCAGCTGCCACCAATCGACTCGAGCACGCCGCCTCTTCTTATTTGCGCTCGGCGCGCCATCAACCCGTGGATTGGCATTCATGGGGTCAGGAAGCCTTCGCCCGAGCGCAATCTGAAGACAAGCCCATCCTGCTCGACATCGGCGCCGTGTGGTGCCACTGGTGCCACGTCATGGACCGCGAATCCTACGAGGACCCGGAAGTCGCCGCGCTCATCAACCGGCTCTTCGTCGCCGTGAAA
>JASHUH010000042.1 GCA_030040115.1 Acidobacteriaceae bacterium
CCGTAGTGAGCGGCATACTGGCGCACAAATCCCGCCGCCGGCGCGGGATCGGCCTGTGCAAAGGCAAGCCGCGGAACGACGAGCGCGAACAGAACCATCCATCGCTTCATGCGGCCGATCCTCCAGGATGGGCGAGACTTTGTGCGAAACGAGCGCCGTCGTCGAGCAGGCTCCTGAATCCTTCGCGAAGGAGCAAATGTCGGCGATCCTTTTCGGTCTTGGCCAGGAACGGAAGCAGAACATCGCGGTGCTCCGCCGTCACATGGTCGGTGCCGAGCAACTGCAAGGCGTTGGCGAAGTCGATCATCTCGGAGACCGAGGGCGGCTTTTCGAGCGAGTAGTTGCGGAACGAGAGCGCGATTCCGGCCATCTCGCGGTGAAAAGCTTCCTCAGCCTTCGGTGTGCGGCTGGCGATGATCTCCGCCTCGCGCTCCGGCGTCGGGTGCTCGACACGCACGTAGAGACTGCGCCTCCGGATCGGGTCGCCCAGTCTTCGCTCTTCATTGCTGGTGAGCACGACGAACGGGATGCTTTTGGCCGTGACCGTGCCAAACTCCGGAATCGAGAGAGTCCAGGCCGAGAGGATTTCCAAAAGCATGGCCTCGAACCCTTCGTCTACCTTGTCCAACTCGTCGATCAACAACACGCAGGGCCGTTCGCATTCGAGTGCGCGCATCAGGGGCCCGGGACGAAAGAAGTCGCGCCCCTTGAGATTCTCCTGGACGCTCTGCCAGTTTTCGTGCTGGCCTTTCGAGAACTCCATGTAGAGCCTTTGCAGGCCCTCGTCGAAGCGGCCTATGGCCTTGTCCTCGGTGACGCCGCGGTAGCATTGCAGCCGCTCGACATGCGTGCCCGCCGCTGCCGCAATCGAGATGGCCAGCTGCGTTTTGCCCGAGCCCGCAGGCCCTTCCAGCAGCAACGGCTTCTGCAGCCTAGCCGCAAGAAACACCACTTGCGTCATCACCGGGTCAATGAAGTAACCCGTTGCCGTCAGCTTGGTAGAAAGATCGGTAATCGAATCAAACATCGCGCCCTCCTCGCGGCTTCTCTGACGGCGGCATCGCCTGGCCCACCGGTTTGCCAGCGATGCGGCTCTCATTGTCACCTTCATCAACAACAGCGCGGGGCTCAATATGTCCTCGGACCAGACTCTCCAGACAGGCAGCCTCAATACGCCGTCACAAAGCCATCCAGAACTGTCAGAGAGACCGCGATCATCAGATAACCCGCGCGATTGTCCACAGGAACTCCTCAAAGGCGTGAACAGGATGATGTGATCCGAAAACTCGGTCAAATCCTGTGTCTCGAAGCCGGAGAATTGGGAACAAACGAGGGGATTTAACCGAGTTAGAATTTCAACCCGCCCTCTCCGCACTTCGCCGGGGGGCTAAGTTGCGGAGAGGGCGGATCGATACGTCGCGCATGATGGAGCAGTTGTCCGTTGCGTCTCTTCGGACGGGCACGGTATGACAGCGAGATAGTTGCGATCGGACTCGTAGAGGATTGGCCTCTCATCCACGCAGCAATTTCGTAAGGGTCGAATCGAACGGAACTAGCGATCTTGAGGGAAGGGATCTGGCCCTTGGCTGCCATCTTATAGATTTGCTTGGCGGAAATATCCAGGATGCGCGCGACATCTTCGACGCGCAGCGCTTCCTTTTTCTGTTCGACCAGGTCGGCTAAGATCATTCGTTCCTCCTTCGAGAAACACGAGAGAAACCCGGGCGTCGTGGAGAAAATCACGCGGAATGCAATCTTAGTCAAATGCGCGAGAATCGCCTCGGTAAAAACAAAAAGCGTCGGGAGGTGTCCCGGCGCTCGTCACTGCTGGTAATGGTGGAATACTTCCACCTTATCCAAAATTATGCTGCCACTCTTTCCTTGCGGGCCGTGATCCTGAAATCGATACGCGTTCCTAGTTTGTTGATAATGGTGAGCAGGCGATCAATGGTAAACCGCTCCAGTTTCACTTTGCGGATGCGCGAAAAATCCGCGGCGGCAATACCGGTCTTACGCTGCGCTTCCCGAACGGAGAGTTCGTCGCGCTCAAGAATCTTGAGAATCTGTGCGGCCAGGATGCTCTTCAACTGCCGCACATCCGCGTCCAAGTAGCCAAAATCACGGTAGATATTGCCGCTTCCGCGTACAAGTTCCATGTCGTCACTCTTCATTTCAGCGTCTCCTTCAGCCGTTTGAGCCTGTCAATTACCAGGTCGATCTCATGTTTGGGTGTCTTTACACCTTGGGTAGATTTTTTCTGAAAAGCGTGGATTACCCATATCTCAATGCCGATCTGAACAGCGTAGATGACACGAAAAGCGTTCCCCCGAAAGGGAAGCGCGATTTCAAAAACCCCACTGCCAATGCCCAGCAATGGCTTTACAACTGGCGCTTTCCCGCCCTCGGCCGCAATCGATAAAGCGTCAAGACACTCGTCCTGAGCGCCTTGCGGAAACCGTTCGAAATCTTTTCTAGCCGCTTTCAGCCAGGATATCGGGCGGGTCTTTCTGACCTTCTCACTCGCCACACGATGAAGTGTAGTCATATTTGCCAACCTTGTCAATTTGAGCGTTGTACCCATCGGCGCTATCGGTCCCGTAAACTATGGCTTCATTCGTCGTGGAATCTCCGGCCCGAACAGTTTTGGAATTGCTGGCTGGAATGACTGGAATCGGCACTGGAATGAATGGCAGCATCAAACTAGAACCTACGGCAGCATGATCCTGGAACGCGTGGCAGGACTGGCTGGAACCAGCAGGTT
>JASHUH010000479.1 GCA_030040115.1 Acidobacteriaceae bacterium
CAATCCCGGCGACAACCTCATCATCCACTTCACCAACAATCTTCCCGCAGTCGCAGCATCGGCGGTGAGCAACAACGTGACCGGCATGAACATGGCGCTCTCGAATAACGCCACCACGAGCACCAGCCCCCCCTGTAATGGCTTGATGGGGACGAACGTTACCAATATTCACTTCCACGGAACCAACATCGCTCCGGTTTGCGGGCAGGACGAAGTCGTTCATACTCTGGTCCAACCTGGTGAAAGCTTCGATTACAACGTAACCATTCCCACCACCGAACCGCCAGGGCTCTACTGGTATCACCCGCACCCGCACGGCATCTCGGAAGGCCAGGTCCAGGGCGGAGCAACCGGAGCGCTGATCGTTCAGGGGCTCCAGAATGTCTTCCCGTCGCTGGCCAACATGCCGACGCGGACGCTGGTAATCCGCGACCAGAATTTGCCGGCGTCGGAAGCCAATGACTCGAACATCCCCGCCTGGGATCTGTCGTTGAATTACGTTCCCGTCACGTATCCGAGCTATACGCCGGCGGTCATTGCGACCGTTCCGGCAAAGCAGGAGCTGTGGCGAGTGGTCAACAGCGCAGCCGACACGATTCTCAATCTCCAATACATCGTGAACGGCACGGCGCAACCGATGCAGGTCTACGCCATCGACGGTTACCCGCTTTCCTCTGGAACTGCTAGCACGATGACCACGATCCAGATGGGACCTGGCGCGCGCGCCGAGTTCGTCGTGACAACACCCAATGTCGGCGAGACGGCGCAACTTATCACGCAGTACCAGGACACAGGACCAGACGGCGACTATGACCCGACGCGCACGATCGCCAATGTCGTCAGCCAGAGCGGCGCCGCGGCTCCCGCGCTGATGCCCTCCGTGGATGGCTCAGTGAGCACCACGCTGAACAATAGTCTGGCGAATCTCATGCCTGTAGCGCAGCGGAATCTCTATTTCTCCGAAGTTCTCCAAAACCCAGCAAACCCGAATAGTCCCACGAACTTTTACATCACAGAGCAAGGACAGACTCGGGCACTGTTCAGTATGGGGCAGGCGCCGAATATCGTTGTTCACGCCGGTACTGTGGAGGACTGGACAATTGAGAACCAGGCGCAGGAAGATCACATCTTCCATATTCATCAGCTTCATTTCCAGCTAATGGCGGTCGACGGAGTAGCGGTAAACGATCCGGCGCTCCGCGACACCTACGATATCCCCTACTGGAGCGGGTCGGGAGCTTATCACAGCATCACCGTCCGGATGGACTTCAGCGATCCCAACATCACTGGAACGTTCGTCTACCACTGCCACATCCTGGAGCACGAGGATGGCGGCATGATGGGCGAGATCGAGGTGTTGCCTCCGGGCTCAGCCGCGACCGCATCGGTGGCTGCATCGGCGTCTAGTATCGCCCCCAATCAGAATGTCATGCTGACAGCGAATGTTGTAGACGCGAGCACGGGAAATCCAACGCCGACGGGTCTCGTGCAGTTCCAGCTGAACGGGGAAAACGTCGGCGATCCGGCAACGATTGCAAACGGAGTGGCCATACTGACCACCCAAGTAGATGGAAACGTCGGCACCAACAATCTTGTGGCCTTCTACGAGGGCGACACGACCTATGACGAGGTGACCTCTCCTTCGATTCCGATCGCGGTCTCGCCGTTCGGACTGACCTCCTCCGGAGCGTCGGCAGGGGTCGGAACCGCGGCGAACGCCACAGTCAACGTCAACGTCGCCAATAACTACACCAATGCCATCACCATCTCCTGCACGCTGCCCTCGAACCTGACCGAAAGCGCCTGCTTTGTGAACCCCAATTCGACCACGGGAACGGGAACCGTGCAGCTAACAGTCAACACGACGCCGGCGCATCCGGCCAGCAGTAAGCTGAACAATCGGCCAACGTGGCGGCCAGCGTGGCTTGCAGCAGGAGGGGGTGTAAGTCTCGCCGGCCTTGTTCTGCTGATCCTGCCAAAGCGCAAATGGCGTAACACGGCGATATGTTTACTGGCGCTCGTGGTAGCGACCTTCATCGTAATCGGATGCGCCGGATCCACGAAGACCGACCCGGGCACGGCAGCGGGGACCTATACGGTTGTCGTTACCGGCATCGGGGGAAGCGGGTCTTCCGCCTACCAGACCAGCGTCAACATTCCCGTCACCATCCAGTAAGGGCGTCTGCCCCACAAAGAGAAGGAGAGAAATCATGTTGAGCAGAGCTCTTGGTTTTGTCAGGATCGCAATCGCCCTTCTGGTGCTTCCGCTTCTGTCTGCGACCGTGGTCTGGGCCAGCGTGAGCGGCAGCATCTCCGGCACTGTGAAGGACCCGTCGGGAAGTGTGATTGCCAATGCGCATGTCACCGCCCGGGAGTCGAACACGGGGCTGACCTACGAAACCCACACGGATAATAAGGGGTATTACACGTTTCCGGTGTTACCGGTCGGGCACTACGTGCTCGATATCGAAGCTTCAGGCTTTGGCAAATACGAGCGCAAAGAGATCGTGCTGGACACGAACGCGGCGCTTACGCTCGATGCTGCGCTCGCCGTCGGCAGCGTTTCCCAGAACGTAGCGGTTACCGATAACACGCTGCACGTCGAGGCGGTGAGCACGCAACTGGGCCAGGTCATTACCGGGCGCCAGATGACCGCCGTGCCGCTGGATTACCGCGGCTATACGGATCTCCTTTCTCTCCAGCCCGGAGTGACACCCCAGACGGCGATCACCGACACCACGGTGCAGGACGTCGGTGCAACGGTCCTTAATCCTTCCGGAACCCTCAATCCCGGTAATCTCTCCGTGAATGGACAGAGGGAGACAGCCAACTACTTCGCCGTGAACGGCAGCGACGTCGAGGAAGACGTGAATGCGGGCACGGCGGTGATCCCCAACCTCGACGCCATTGACGAATTCCGCATCGTCACGAGTAATTTTGACGCCGAATACGGCGAGTACAGCGGCGGCCAGATCAGCGTGGTCACGAAATCTGGCACAAATGAGTTTCATGGCAATGTCTTCAACTTTCTGCGCAACACCGGTGTCGATGCGCGGAACTACTTTTCGCCGACTCGCGGCGCTTTCCGGCAGAACCAGTTTGGCGGAACGTTTGGCGGGCCCATTCGCAAAGACAAGCTCTTCTTCTTCCTTGATTACCAAGGCACGCGGCAAACAGAAGGGATCGACACCGGCAATATCGCCGTACCTTCAAACGCGGACCGCACAGGCAATCTCTCCGATCTCACAACGGGCGCCGCCGGCAATCAGTTGAGCGGCCTCGTAAGCGGCCCTTATTTTGCGAACATCCTGACGCAGGAACTTGGCTACCAGGTTGTGTCAGGTGAGCCCTACTACTTGCCTGGATGCACTTCATCCTCAATCTGCGTTTTTCCGAACGCCGTTATTCCACAGTCGGCGTGGTCGGTCCCGGCTCAACACATGCTGCAGTATATTCCCGCGCCGAACACCGCCTCGGGAACCTTCGCCACCTCTGCCTACAACCAGACGTTGCGCGACGACAAGGCGGGCTCGCGGATTGACTGGAACACGCGCGCGGGGCTGATGTCAGCTTACTACTTCATCGACGACTTCTACCTTGTGAATCCGTATCCGGTAGCCCAGAGCGGCGCCAGCGTTCCCGGCTTCTCCGCCGCCACCAGCGGCCGTGCGCAGATGCTGATGCTCGGCGACACAAAGAGCTTCGGCGCGACAATGGTCAACGAATTCCATCTGAGCTACATGCGCGACAATACGAATCTGGGCCAGCCCATCGGAGGATGGAATGTGAGTCTCGCCTCGCAGGGTTTTGTGAACGCGGACGGATCGAACAGCATTGTGGCTCTCGATCCCCGGGGACAAGGCGTCGAAAACCTCAACTTCAATGCCTATTCGATCGGAGCTGCCGCCAACCAACTCGTCCAGGTCAACAACACCTATCAGACATCGGACACCTTTTCGAAAGTCTTTGGCACTCACACCATGAAGTTCGGCGCGGAGTTCCACGCCGACCAGATCAATGCCGCTCCGATCGCGCAGTTCAACGGCAGCTTCGTCT
>JASHUH010000480.1 GCA_030040115.1 Acidobacteriaceae bacterium
GTTCGGCGGTGTTCCGCCTGCCGGAACACATGCAGCGGCTGCTGGACTCGGCCAAGATTTACCGCATGGAAATTCCGTTCACGCTGGAGGAGCTGTGCGCGGGAGTGGTAGACACGGTTGAGGCCAACGGGGTGACGCCGTGCTACATCCGACCCGTGGTGCTGCGCGGATACGGCGAAATTGGGGTGAACCCAAAGGGTTCGCCGATTGAAGTGTTTATCGCGAATTTTCCGTGGGGGAAATATATTCCCGGGCACGGCGGCGCGGATGTGTGCATTTCGAGCTGGCATCGGCTGGCGCCGAACACCATGCCGGCGCTGGCCAAGGCGGGAGCGAACTATATGAATTCGCAGCTCATCCACATGGAGGCCGAGGTCAACGGGTATGCCGAGGGCATCGGACTGGACGTAAACGGGCTGGTGAGCGAGGGGTCGGGCGAAAACATTTTTGTGGTGCGCAACGGGGTGATTTTCACGCCGCCCCTGGCAAACTCGGCGCTCTCGGGGATTACGCGAGACAGCGTGTTGACCATTGCGCGGCACCTGGGGCTGACGGTGACCGAGCAGCCGATTCCGCGCGAGTTGCTCTATATTGCCGACGAGGTGTTCTTCACCGGAACAGCGGCCGAAGTTTCGCCGATCCGCTCGATTGACCGCATTTTGATCGGGGATGGGAAGCCGGGCGAGATTACGCGCAAGATCGGGGACGAGTATTTCGGCATTGCCAACGGGCTGAAGCCGGACCGGTTTGGGTGGTTGACGCCGGTGAAGGTAACAGCGAGCGAGCCGGTGTCGGCGTAAGAGCAGGGACCAAGGGACTAAGGGACTGAGGGGAGCAGGAGTTGGAAACGGCTGCTCCGCTGCGGGGCGTGTGCGAGCGTTTTTGTGCACTCTCGGCGGTTTGCTTTCCTGGGCCCGGCGGTGATCGTCCGTCGGCCAAGAAAATCATTCCACAGACATTCCAAACGAGGAACTTACGATGCGAGCGGTGGTGATCCGTGAGTTCGGCGACCCGGGGCGGGTGCGGGTCGAGGAGATTGCGCAGCCGGATCCAGCCGCGGGCGAGGCGCTGGTGAAGATCGCCGCCGCGGGGGTGAACCCGAGTGACGTGAAGAGCATTCAGGGCGCGATGGCGGGGACGACGTTGCCGCGGATTCCGGGACGGGATTTCGCGGGGGTGGTGGTGAGTGGCCCGGCGGAGTGGGTGGGGCGCGAGGTTTGGGGAACGGGCGGCGATGTGGGGTTTACGCGAGACGGCTCGCACGCGGAGTTCATGGTGGTTCCGGCGTCGGCGCTGATGGAGAAGCCGCGAGGACTGGCCATGGAAGCAGCCGGGGCGGCGGGACTGACGTTTGTGACCGCGTGGTCGGCGTTGGTGACGGCGGCGGAGGTGGGGTCCGGGGATACGGTGCTGATCGTGGGCGCCAATGGAGGCGTGGGATCGGCCGCAGTGCAGATTGGCGTAGCCTTCGGAGCGCGGGTGATGGGGGCGGTGCGCTCCCAGGAAGAAGCAGAGAAGGTTCGGGAGTTGGGAGCAACGGAAATCTTGGACACCAGTGTGCAGGGGCTGGCGGAAGAGGCCGCGCGGCGGACGCATGGGCGCGGAGCGGACGTGGTTTTCGACACCACCGGACACCTGTTTGCGGACTGCGTGGAGGCGGCAGGCCATGGAGGGCGAGTGTGTGTGATTTCGGCGCCGGCGGAGGGGAGGACGGCGTTCAACTTGCGCAACCTTTACCGGAAGGAGTTGAAGGTGGTGGGCGTGGATTCGCGGCGGCTGGATGTGACGGCGTGCGCGCGGTTGCTGGCGGAGATGAGGCTGGGGTTTGAGGAGGGCAGGTTCCGGGCGACGGCGGCGGAAGCGCATTCGCTCGAAGAGGCGCCGGCGGTGTACGAACGGGTTTTGAAGGGGACGGGGCGGTTCTGCTTGCGACCGCAGGGGTAAGGTGGACGATCGTCTCTCCCTAGCGGGAATGAGTGTTCAGCGCGATATCGCTTGGTAAAGGGACAGCCTTGCAGGATTTACGATTTGCGGGATGCCATCTAGATCCGTCAGAGTAGGTCACGGAATCCAGATCAATCGAAGACACCGTGCTGAAATCATGTACCGAAACATCAAAAGAGACTTTCTGTCCTGCCGCCACTGCATGATCGAAGACAATCGTCTTTCTTATCTCTGCGGAATCGCTGGGAAAATAAGCGACGGCCGGGTCCAGGCGGACACCAACTGGAAAACCATGGACCGTGATCTGCGCTGCGACGAGCTCAGACTGGGGATTGCCGAGAGTTATTTTAAGCCGCTGCTCATCACCTGTACTCCGCCCTTTCTGGACGGGCACAATCTTCCCGGGGACGTTCAAACTTGCTTTTAGTTCAACTGGGCAGTTGGCTCGTGAGGTTTCCGACGAAAACTCTTTGTTGAAGGTTTGTGAGAATGCCATCGAGCCGAACAGGAGTATGAGCGGGAACGCGCGGGTGGGATTCATGCCGGCCTCCAGTCGAGAAGCTGACGCAACAATTATAGACGGACCTCGAACGTTGAGGAGAGAGCCAAAGGTTGATCGCAGAGGTGTTGCGACTCTCCAAGAAGCGGCCGCAGATCCTTCCTCGCTGCGCTCGTCAGGATGACAGCGCGTTGGGAAGAGCGGGGATCCTTGCGGGATCGAGATCGTTAGTCGCAGGATTCGGACGCAGGACGATAAAAGGCCGGCGGGTTTGCCGGCCTTGTTTGTGGGACAGGAAGCGGCGCTTATGCCGCAGGCATGGCGGCCAGTTGGGGCGTAACCGCACGAGCGTCGGAACGAGCCTTGAGCATGGGTAGAGCCACGGCGAGCACATCCTCGATGTGGCTGGCGTAGTGAACGGTGACGCCTTCCATCATTTCGGGCGTGAGGTCCTCTTCGACGTTCTGCCGGTTTTCGGCGGGCAGAATCACAGTTTGGATGCCTGCCCGGCGCGCGGCCAGGAACTTCTCCTTAATGCCGCCCACGGGGAGCACGTTGCCGCTCAGCGTGATTTCGCCAGTCATGGCGGTGAGCGGGCGAACCGGGGTGTCGGTCAGCAGCGACGCCAGGACCGTGGCCATGGTGACGCCGGCCGACGGGCCATCCTTGGGGATAGCGCCTGCCGGCACGTGGATGTGCAGGTCGAGCTCCTTGTTGAAGTCTTCAGCCAAGCCCAACTCGGGGGCGTTGGAGCGCACCCAGGTGAGCGCGGCCTGCATGGATTCCTGCATGACTTCGCCGATCTGGCCGGTCATGGTGAAACCGCCTTTGCCCTTCATCTTGTTGGCCTCGATGAAGAGGATGTCGCCGCCGGCGGGAGTCCAGGCCAGTCCCACGGCCACGCCGGGACGCTTGACGCGCTCGGCGACCTCGGTTTCCACGCGAACCTGGATGTTGCCGAGGAACTCCTTGACGATGTCGCGGGTGACGACGAGC
>JASHUH010000481.1 GCA_030040115.1 Acidobacteriaceae bacterium
ACGGTGCCCTCGAGAATCTTAAGCAGCGCCTGCTGCACGCCTTCGCCGGAAACATCGCGGGTGATGGAGGGGTTCTCGTCTTTGCGGCCAATCTTGTCGATCTCGTCGATATAGATGATGCCCTGCTGGGCGCGAGTGACATCGCCGTCGGCGGCCTGCAGCAGCTTGAGGATAATGTTCTCGACATCCTCGCCCACATAGCCGGCCTCGGTGAGCGTGGTGGCGTCGACAATCGCGAAGGGGACATCGAGCATCTTAGCCAAAGTATGGGCAAGGAGCGTTTTGCCCGACCCGGTAGGACCGATGAGCAGAATATTCGATTTGGTGAGTTCGACCTCATTATTGCGCATGCGGTTCATCTGCACGCGCTTGTAATGGTTGTACACGGCGACGGCAAGCTTCTTCTTGGTTTGATCCTGCCCAATGACGTAATCGTCAAGGAAACTCTTCACTTCCTGGGGTTTGGGGAGGTGACCTGCCACCGTCGCGGGAGCGGCCTCGCCGCGGTCGTCCTCAAGAATCGAATTGCAGACCGCCACGCACTCATCGCAGATATAAGCGCGAGGGTAGTCGCTGGGCGAAGAAATCAGCTTGGCCACCGCGTCCTGCGATTTATGGCAGAACGAGCAGCGAAGCGCTTCTTCGGGCCCGGTCCGGGTTTTCATCTGTGTGCTCCTATTGAACGAGCATATTCCAATCTGTTACAGCCGTCTACGTGCGCGGCCGATCGATGATTTCGTCGACGATGCCGTAGTCCTTGGCTTGCTGCGCCGTCATAATGAAGTCCCGTTCCACGTCGCGCTCGATGCGGTCCAGGGACTGGCCGGTGTGCCGGGCCATCAGTTTATTGGTGATTTCGCGGATGCGCAGGATTTCCCGCGCCTGAATGTCGATGTCGGTGGCCTGCCCACTCAACCCACCCATCGACGGCTGATGGATGAGGATTCTGGAGTTGGGCAAAGCGAAGCGCTTGCCCTTGGTTCCGGCGAGAAGCAGGAAGGCCCCCATGCTCGCCGCCTGGCCAATACAGTAGGTGACCACGTTGTTCTTAATGAACTGCATGGTGTCGTAAATGGCGAGGCCAGCGGTAATCGAGCCGCCGGGAGAGTTGATGTAAAGCTGCACGTCTTTTTCCGGGTCTTCGCCGGAGAGGAAAAGCATTTGAGCGACGATAAGATTGGCTACCTGGTCATCAATGGGCGTACCCAGAAAAATAATGTTGTCGCGAAGCAGGCGGGAATAAATGTCGTAGGCGCGCTCGCCCCGGCTCGTCTGCTCAACCACCATGGGAACTAAAGCCATCGGGTGTTCATCCTCTGTTGAGCCGTCAGCTCTCAGCTCTCGGCTTTCAGCTTTCAGCCGGGTAAAAAGCGGGCGGCTGAAACCTGCCTGGCGCGTGGAGAAAAACAGGTGCTCCCGCGCGAGTTAACGATCCCTCAGCCCGGCGAACCGGGTAAACGCTCATAAAGGACGGACGCGGTCTTGTCCCGTCGCAACTGTTCTCGAATTCTAGCCAGCCCGCCATCCTGGGTCAATCGCACTTTCAGGGCATCGAGCGGCTCGCGGGTGCGTATTGAGATGACTTGCAATTCGTGGTCCATTTCCTCGTCGCTGACCGTAATGTTTTCTTCGCGGGCGATGCGGTCAAGGAGAACTTGCGCCTTGACTTCGGCCAGGGCGCTCTCGCGCTGCGCCGCGCGCAGGCGGGTGAAGTCAAGCTTGCGCATCTGGCTGGGCTCCATCCCCTGGGCCGCCAGGGCGCGCAGGCCGCGGTCCAGGCGGGTATCGATCTGTTCCTGGACCAGCGACTCGGGAACCGGAAAGGCAAAACGCTCGGCGAGGGCGGCGAAAAGCCGCTCTTCGGTCTCGGACTTTACGTTGCGCGCTTTGCGATCTTCCAAGCGCTCGCGGACGTGGTTCTTGAACTCCTCTAAATCCTCCCAGCCCATCTCTTTGGCGAAGGCGTCGTCGAGATCGGGGAGGGTGCGCTTCTTGATGGCCTTGACCGCGATGTCGAAGGCCGCAGACTTGCCGGCGAGCCCGGCCTCGGAGTAATCGGCCGGATAGACCACCTCGGCTTTCAATTCCTGGCCAGGCTTGGCTCCGCGCAGCGCTTCGTTGAAGGCTGGGAGGGTCTCTCTGCCGCCCACTTCAACCATCACGTCTTCGCCGGTGACGGGCTTGGTGGGTGCGGGCGCCTCGGCGCCTTCCGCCACAGCTTCCGGAACCGGGGGCGGGTTTTCAATTTCGCCGGTGTAGCTGATCTGCACCCAGTCGCCGTCCTGGATCGGCCGGTCTTCCTCAACCGGCTCCATGATGGCGCGCATCTGGCGCTGGCGCTCGATTTCAGCTTCGAACTCCTCTTTGCCGAGCTCCGCCGATGGTTTATCCACGGTGACGTTTTGGTAGCCTTCGATGGAAAAATCGGGGATAAATTCGAAAACCGCCTTGACGTGCAAGGGCGCGCCGTCCTCGGCGCTGAGCTCGAGAACCTGCGGCTGGCCGACGGGCCGAACTCCCTGCTCGCGCACCGCCTGGTTGAAACGCTCGGGCAGCAGGCTATCGATGACTTCCTTGCGAATATCCGTGGCAAAGCGGCGGCGGATGATTGTCTCCGGCGCCTTGCCGGGACGGAAGCCGGGAATTTTGGCCAGTTTGCGGTATTTGCCCGCCACTTTACTGTAGGTAGCGGAGACCTTTTCGGCGGGGACGTCAATCAGAAGCTCGCGAGTGCATTCCGGGTTGAGAACCGGCCCATGGGGGTGATCGTGCGGTTGGCCTTCGTGTTCGTGGTCGTAGTCAGTTCCCGTGGCCTCAGTCGTATCCGGCTCAGGGTTGTTTGCGAGGGTGCTCGAAGAACTCAACGTTTCGCCTTCCCGGCGTTTCGTGCGCCGACGATCATGCCGCGCGGCTTGGAGAAACGACCGACATTCGTGCGGGGTGGGCCGGCTTCCCGGCTTTGCGGGCGCCGCGCTGCAACTGATATCCCGGGTCCCCCAATGGGCTTCCGCTGGAACCAGAAGGAACGCCGCGTTGCAGGGGAAATACCTTTTTTATGGTAAGGGGAACAGCGGACAGGGTCAAACCGGCGGAAGAGTTTGAGATCCGGGAACAACGCGAAAGTCACACGCAAGCCTGCGCCGAGCGATGAGCATGTCGATGTGCGGCCGAGCGACGATGGCGCCTGGCTGGCTGCCAGCCAAATGACTCCATGCGTGTCGCCCAGAAAGCCGGTTCTCGCGGAGAAGCCATGGGCTCCATTTTCTTTCTGGAAGGGAGGGAAGAGAAGGACCGGAAAAATCCCGCGCCAAAGGCGGAAGCGGATCACTCTTCCGCTGGCCGCGGCTTGCGCACATAGGGGAGAAAACGTGGGTGGGAAGCGCCAAACCGGGCAAAATACTCGCGGGCTTCGCTGAGACTAAGCTGGCCGTTGACGGTCAGTCGCACCTCCGAGGCGTCGGGGTCCTCCTGGCCATCGTCCTCCCACCAGCAGACGGGGCAAAGAGCCATCGTTGCAGGCGCGTCCAGAGTCCTGTAACCGCAGCAAGGGCAGCGGAACCGCACCGCGACCGGCGCAACGGGCTGAGCGCTCATGACTCTCTCCTGCTGAAGAAGAGGACGGGAGGGAAAGCGGCGGGTTTACATCAT
>JASHUH010000482.1 GCA_030040115.1 Acidobacteriaceae bacterium
TTCTCCAGCACGCATTCCGAAGCAGTCCTGGAGGTCAAGCATGACGCCGATACGTGGACTGAAAGCACGAACCTCTTCAATCTTTGCGTTAATATCGACACCGTGAGCCGTACGAGAGCTGTGATATGGGCACCGCGCAGGGAATGGCAATCTTGAAGCTTAAAGCCAAGCTGGCGAAGTTGGCGGCAAGCCGCCACGACAACATCGAACTTCTTTCGCGAGTCCTGAACGACACCCTGCCGCCAGCGTCCCGCGCGCTGCCATGCGCGCGGAACACGGCGACAATGGAGGCGATCAGACCGTGCGTTTTTTTATTACGCACAACGTCCCCACTTTCTGAGCACGCAAAGGCAAACTTGAGTGACGACCTGCTATGCACATCGCCGTTTCGGGTCGAGGTGCACACCCTTTCGGGCGGCTATTACCGGCAATTCTCAGATCGGTGTGCGCTCTCCACCCTGCCATCAGGCGGCCACCGATTGCACGCTTGTCGTACGAGTGGGTACCCTGATTGGTCCCCGCATCTTGCGTCCCCGCTGGGGAAGAGAATGCGTGCTGCTGGTTCTTGTTCTCGCTTTCTGGAGTCGATATAAGCCCGGTTTTGCGCGCACAAAGACGCAAAGGCATATCTCGGTGAAGAGATCGCCGGAGCGTTCTTAGGTGCGTGCTATCGATGTGTCAGCGTTGAGACACACGAATAGCTTGGGTGTTTGTCATTTGGTTGCAAGCCCGCGAAGACTCCGTGCCGCAGAACAAACTGGGCACGGCCAACTACACGGCTGCATCATCGAGGACCCAGCCCTTCTCTCTCGTGCCCCGCTGGATGAGGGCGCCTCTTTGATATCTGCGTCTTGCCAACGAGATCCCAGCTTTCCGCTGTTGGCTCAACGACTCTGGCCCAGATTTTACCAGCAAAGGAACTTTTGGCGAGGTCGGCTTGAAAGTCTTCGCCTCGCACGACTGGCCTTGATCGTTGACCCGAATCTCGTCTTGTGAGAAATTGCCCACATCAGGAAATACCGTTTGGGCATTCTCTTTCCAAAAACTGTGAAACTATTCGTCACTTTCTTCTTGATTAAGTGCTAACCCGCAGGTGTCCTGGATCTGAGCTTCGAGTAGTTGGGCTCCTCGACGATCGGCGAGGAAGCGGTGTGGATCGAAAGCTGGTCAAGGTCCTGGGTGGATGCGCCGTTGTACAGGCCGCCGATGGTCTTCAGCGCCACCGGTTGGCCTTCAGATCAACGTCCCCTGGCGCATCATCGTGAAGTAGGACATCCAAGCGCGGCTCCACTCACCGTTCCACGTTCCCTTGTTCCCTTGTTCCCTCGTTCCGCCTTGATCGCACGATGTTGGTTTAGAGATACTGGATGGGAAGGGAAGTGGACGTCGCAACTTTCGACTCTTCGCGGGGTTAATTTCCCTCAGCCGCCCATGCGCGCCGCGGTGGTCGCATGCACTCCCTGCCCGAGAGCGAGCCGCCGGGCATGCATCCAACGATCGGACACATCCGAATCCGGTGAGCCACTCGGAGGCGGAGGTGGATCGACGTACACTGGAGTAGCTCTGGATGTCCGCTCCCTCCCCCATGTGCCGGGTGGCAACCGTCCTTCTCGCGCTGGTTGCGCTTGCGGCCACTTTAGCTTTTGGCCTGCAGGAGCCAAACGCTAATCCCCAAGGGAAAGCCTCAGGCGCAAGCGATTCGCCCTCGGGCGCTGGCAAACTGCCTGCCCGTTCCGCGCGGCCCCGTGCGACGCGGTATCGCTCTGGGACTCGCCCCGTCCACCGCGCCGCGCAGCGTGCCGCCTTGCACAGCGCCGCGAATTCGCGAAAATTAGATTCCAGGGCCGTGCGCGGAGAGCGGCGCCGCACCACCCCGGAAGAAGCCCGGCGCGAAGCTCGCTTGAGGAGCCGCCGTGAGCTCGCTCGCCCGTACTCCCCGACACGCCTCGACCGATCCAGCGCCGATCAAAGGCGAGAACTGGCCCGTTCCTACGAAGCAAGACGCCGCTACCGAACCTCCCGTGAGCGCCGGCGCGAGCAGGCTCTGCGGCGCGCGCGCGCGCCGTCCTCGGTGTTTATCCCCTCCCGCGTCGCTGTCGATTTCCATCCCCGAGCTGAGTATTCCGCCAGTCTTCCCACGGAACCAACCCGAACCAAGGATCGGACCGCCGCGCCCGTCACCGAAGAACCCGGTTCCTTCCCGGCCCGTCGCGCGTCTCTTCCCGCAACCGATCGGCCCATTTCCGGCGCCGCGTCGGCTCCCGTCGCGGCCGAGGCCGAATCTTCGCCGAATGAAGCCATGGGGTCGCGCGAAAACGGCGATTCCGCTTTGAATCCCATGGCCCCACCGGAGCCGGGCGCAACGGAGGGCGACGCCATGGAATCGGATGCCGTCATGGCCGCCGCAACTCGGGCAGCCGCCGAAGATCTTTCCTCCGAATTCGCCGGCAGAGCCATGCCGCCTCCTTTAAGAGGCTCGCTCGTCTCGCTCCAACGCCAGGACGCTCGCCTCGAAGCCGAAGGCCTCGAACGCATCGAAGATGACGCCGATCTGACCTCGCGCATCGCCCGCGGCATGTTAGTGCCGGTCCCGGTTTCCGCCGCGCTCACCATCAATCCCGAATTGCCGGCGCTGCACCGCTATTGCCGACCGTGGACGGCCCAGTTCCTGAGCGACTTGGCGCGCGCCCATGCGGCGGTCTTTGCGCGGCCCATCGAGGTCAGCTCCGCGGTGCGCACGGTCGCCTATCAGCGCCACCTGATGCGCTTCAACGGCAATGCCGCACCCGCCGAAGGCGACCTGTTCAGCCCGCATCTGATGGGGGCGACTGTCGATATCGGGAAAAAAGGAATGAACTGGCGCGAAATCGCCTGGATGCGCGGCTGGCTCCTCCACCTCGAAGCGAGCGGTAAGCTGGACGTGGAGGAGGAGTTCGATCAGTCCTGTTTCCACATCACGGTCTATAAAACCTACGCGCCACTCGGCGCGGGCCGCGACGAGGAGCCGCTCAGCGCGGACGGGACTTCTCTGCACAAGTGACGCAGCCGCGATTTGACCCCTACAGAACTCCCCGCGCTTCGAGCGTCTGCATCACTTCCCGGTGAATCTCCGGAATGCTCCGCCCCGAAGCCAGTGAAATGGCGATAAAATTCGGGTCTTCGGCGGCCAACGCGCGATATTCGAGGGCAACTTTCTCCTGCAGATCGAGCGCCGATTCATGGATATCGGCCTTGCCCTTGAGGTAGCTGCGCCGCTCGTTCGATTGCCGGGCCGAGAGCTTGGCCCGGACAAACTCGATGGGGGCGTCGAAAAAAACAGCCAATTCCGGAACCGGTAGCCCGATGCTCTCGAATTCCAGCCGGCGCAGCCAGGCAAGAAACTGCCGCTTGGCTGTGGGGTCCCCGATCTTAGCCCCCTGAAACGCGAGATTCGAATACGTGTACCGGTCGGCGATCACCAGGTATCCGGCCCTCAGCCGCTCTTCCAGATGCGGACGGGCGGTGGCGCGATCGCCCGCGTACAGGCCGGCGATCAGGTAAGGATTCACCTCCGCCACGCCGCCCAACTCGCCGCGCAGAAACATGGCGATCGCCTCGCCGTAGCCGGCTTCGCGGGTCCTGGGAAAGCCGATGCACTCGTGCGCGATCTTGCGCTCCGTCAGCGCCTTCAGCAGCAGCCGAATCTGCGTCGATTTTCCCGAGGCGTCCAGCCCCTCGAAGGCAATCAGCTTTCCCCTCACGCACCCTCCCGAGTTGTCCTCCCACTATCAGAGCCACCGAACCGGCGCCTGGCGGGAACGGAGCTGTAACCTCGAAAATTTTAGCTGAAGGCCCACCCGGAGGCGTCACACCGGCTGCCCAAACCTCTCTCGAATCAACTGCATCGCCTCGCCCGCCGTTCCAATGGCGCCTTCCAGTTGCGCGTCTTCCGCCGCCCGCAGCATCTCGCGGAATTGCGGACCCGGCGCATAGCCGGCGGCAATCAGCTCCCGGCCCGTGATCAGGGGACGCGGCCGCACCGCTT
>JASHUH010000483.1 GCA_030040115.1 Acidobacteriaceae bacterium
GGGGAGCGCGGTCTCACGCTCATCGAGTTGATCGTCACGGTGGCGATTCTCTCCATCCTCGCCTCGGCGGCGATTCCCGTGGCGCGCTTCCAGGTGAAACGGGAAAAGGAAAGGGAGCTGCGCTACGACTTGTGGATGATACGCGGCGCCATCGACAAATATAAGGACGCCGCCGACCGCGGCGCCTTTCAAACCAAGGTGGACAGCCAGAATTATCCGCCTGATCTCGACACCCTGGTGAAAGGCGTCGATGTGCAGGGGAAGAAATTGAAGTTTTTGCGCCGCATTCCCGTGGATCCCATGACCGGCCAGGCCGACTGGGGATTGCGGTCGATGCAGGACGATTCCGATTCGGATTCCTGGGGTGGGCAGAATGTTTTCGACGTCTACTCGAAGTCGCAGGGCACGGGTCTGGACGGGACCAAATACTCGACGTGGTGAGAAAAGCAAGCTCTCCGCTGTCAGCTACGAGCGCGATCACGCCCTTGGGGGGCCTTCAGTGACGTAGCCATCGCAAACGGGAAGGTTTTAGGGCAAGCACGAAAGAACTGAAAGCTGAAGGCCGAAAGTTGAGAGCTAAGGACAACGATTTGCGCAACCGCCGCACCCAATCCGGCTTTACGCTCATCGAGCTGATGATCGTGATGGCGATCATCGGCATCCTGGCGACGCTGGCCATCCCCAGCTATGTGAGCGCCATGAAGCACGCCCGCGAAGCCGTGCTCAAGGAAGACTTGCACGTGATGCGCGCGGCGATCGAGTCCTACACCATGGACAAGAACAAGGCGCCCCAATCGCTCGACGACTTGGTGCAGAGCGGCTATCTCAGAACTATTCCCGAAGACCCGATGACGCATAGCACCGACACATGGGTGCCCGACACCAGCGACTCGATGTATTCGCTGGATGAGAGCGATCCCGGCATCGACGATGTTCACTCCGGCTCGGAGGAAACCGGATCGGACGGGCAGCCTTATTCGAGCTGGTGAGCCCGGGAGTAGTGATCAGGGGTCAGGAATCAGTAGTCAGTGATCAGGTATCAGCGGGAAGGACAGGGAGCCAATATTTCAGTAGCAACATCCAGCCAGCATCTGTAGCATTTAACCCTCGTGGTCCGCCTGTCCCCTCATTCCCTCGTTCCCTTGTTCCCTATCCCCTGACCCCTGGAAACCGATTACACTCTCCTCTATGGATCAACCTGATCGAGCCGGCGAGATCGAGGATGAGCTTCGAGCCGTGTACCGTTTCTATGCCGCGCTGGCGTGCGGGATGGATGCCGAGAAGGGCCGGGGTGGCGCGCTGCTGTATGCTGGCGAGCCGGATGAGACGGGATGCCGCCTGCTGCGCGCTGCCAATATCGCCGGAGCGGCCTCGCTTGTCGCCTCCGCGGACGGCGCAGTGTTGCGCAAGGCGATGCGCACGGGCGCGATTGATTTTGTAGTGACCACGCTGGATGAGGCGCTACGCATCCTCAAGAATGAGATTCGCAAAAGGCAGCCGGTAGCCGTAGGCGCGTGCGGCGCGCCAGCGGAGGTGATGCGCGCGATGGTGGAGCGGGGCGTGCAGCCGGACCTGCTCTGGATTGAACCGGCGTACGCGCTGGGCTCAGCGGCGGAATGGGCTACGCTGGAGGCGCGCGGGGCGCAGCGCGTTGCATTGGCGCCGGCTCGCGCGAAGGCGGACTTCCAGGTTTTTCCCGTTCCCGCGGAGTGGGCGCAGCGCGCCGCCGCTTTCGATGCCTTGCTTGTGGAATCGGCGCCTGCGGAGGACGCCATCTGCCGGCGCTGGTTGCGCTTTGCGCCGCGCTATCTCGACCCGCGGGCCCGCGGAGTGCGCGGGCTGCCGCGACCGGCTTGGGCGGTTTTGGATTCCATTGCTGGCCGGGGAGAGCGGGGGCCGAACGCGGCAAACCTGGAAGCGGCCAATTCGCATTTGTCGCGCCCGGAATCATCACGTCGTCCGTAACGGCCTTTTTGCTTCGCTTCGGGCGCGGTCCGCTTCCTTCCGAACGTCGCTACTTCACCGGCTTTGCCGGACCGACCTGCGCGGCGGTGGCCGTGAACAGGTGGCAAGCGCCGGTGGTCTCTTTGAACCGGAAGTACGGATGCAGAAACAACGCCGCCCGGGCGTCGCCCGAGCCCTCGGCCAGATCGGTAAGCCAGACGCCATCCGGTTGCGGTTGGTTGTGGACATGCACCCACAAGCCCTTGTGCAAGTTGGCGAGGAGGCCGCCGCCGATCTTCAAATCCGCCACCGACCGGATGTTGATGTCGATCATCTCGCCCCTCTTCTCGTCGATCGAGATCGCGCCTTGCCGCCCTCGTCCCTCACAGACCCGGATGTGCAGATTTCCCGCATGTGGCGCACAACACAGGCCGACGCGGCGGCAGCGCCATCGACGCTCGCACCACGCGGCACCCGGGTTATACCGTCAGTCAGCGGAAGCGCAAGCGTATTGAAGAGTGCTTTGGCTGGCTGAAGGACATCGCGCTGCTGCGCAAATTGAAACATCGCGGGTTATTCAGAGTGGGATGGATCTTTACCTTCGCGGCGGCGGCTTATAACCTGGTGCGACTACGAAGACTGGTTCCTGTCCCATCCGCCGCCTGACGGGGCCGAGGTGTGCCCGGAGCACAGCCTCCACTCCGTCAGCCACCCGGAATTACCTGCAACAAAGCGATAAATCCGCTGACCCTGGGCCGCGACGAAAAGAATTCGGGCGGCCAACGGCCCTTTTCAGCAGCCTGCTAAATATATCGACATCGTGACAGCGCGCAGCCCCGCCCTAAACTCTCCCTCCACAAGCGAAGGCATCGTCGCATGCCGCTTAGCGATGCGTACACAGTCGAGGATGAGATCATCAACTAAACGGTGACTCCACCCCTTACTCACCGAAAACGGTTCATTGAGGGTGACAGCCTCGGTTACGTGCAGATAGGGCACATTGTAGCGAGCTAGCACCTCATTCCAATCAGTAATGAAACCGTCCCATTGCTCACAGTTGCCGCATACCGTCGCCAACACGACGCGATCAAACTGCGATAGATCTGCATGATTCGAACCGTCGAAGTAGCTCTTAAGAACCATGATTAGATGATCCTCTTGAATCGGCCAATAAGGAGACAGGCCCCCAAACTGCCGTAGCGAAGCCCCTCTGCGCGCCCCCTTCCCTGGAGTCATGCACAATTTCATCAAATCCAGCGACCCGAGTAGACGCGAATTCAGAACAGTGGATTTGATGCTCTTCGATATTCCTGTCTCCGTAAGCTTCCGATCGAATGGAGCTTACGCCTGATTTCCAGTTTAGCTATCCACAGACGAGCATCGCGCCAACGATACCCAAAGGATTCCCCCCATCGATTCGACGGGCTCCTTCCGGCTCCGAAG
>JASHUH010000484.1 GCA_030040115.1 Acidobacteriaceae bacterium
CAAGCCCACCAAATGCTCTACGAGGCCGGACGTCCGCGGCAGGCGCACCGGCGCGTGGTCGATCAAGTGGCCGCCGCGCTCATTCTGCAGTCGTTTCTCGATGAAACGAAGAAATCGGGGAACCGCGGCTCCTGATCGCTTTCCACGCCCCGCCGCCCAGCCATTGAATCGCCGGCCACCCTGTATAATGAGAAATCAGATTGTTTCATTTCTCGCGAGGCGAGATATTCCGCTCGCCATGGGATCGAATGCCCGAACACATCAAAAAACAGCTTCTCGACGAGATCAAAACTCTGGAACACGAGCTTGCCTACGAACTCCCTGCGGAGATTAAGAAAGCTGTGGCCATGGGAGATCTCTCGGAGAACGCCGAATATCATATGGCCAAGCAGCGCCAGGATTTCGTCAACGCGCGCCTTGGCCAGCTTAAGCGGCGCATGGCCGAGCTATCGCTCGTCAACCTTGCCAACATTCCGCGCGACAAAGCGGGATTCGGCTCCACGGTAGTGGTTTACGACGCCACCAAGGATGAGGAGTTCGTCTATCGGCTCGTCACCAGCGAGGAGTCCGACGTGGCCAAGGGGCTGATTTCCACCACCTCGCCCATCGGTCGTGGCTTGGTGGGCAAACGCGTGGGTGACGTAGCCACCATCGTAACCCCCAACGGCAAGCGTCAACTGGAGATTTTGAAACTGACCACAATCCACGACGAAACCGGTGAAAACGGCGACGGCCAATCCGCGGCCCAAGCAACGCAGTAGCATCGAGGCGCCAGCGGCTAGCTTCCAGCCGGTAGCTGCTACCCTTGTACACAATCGGGCTATGAACTCGGCTCTAGCGCGAGGCTAGAAGCTAGGAGCTACAAGCTTCAATGACCTGGACCAGCGCATTCGGGCGCGTCTGCGGGTGGTTGCTCGACCGCATCGTATATGGGCTGGCGCTCACCCGCATCTCCCCCAATGTCCTTACCTTTCTCGGCCTGGTGATCAATATCGCCGCCGCCTTTCTGTTCGGCCACGCCAATGCCACCAACGCCGACCGCATGTTTTTCTTTGCCGCGCTGGTGATTTTCGGCGCCGGCATCTTCGACATGGTCGACGGCCGGGTGGCGCGGCGCACCAACCAGGTGACGGTCTTCGGCTCCTTTTTCGACTCGGTGATCGACCGCTATTCCGACGTGGTGCTCTTTTTCGGTTTGCTGGTCTATTATGGCCGCATCAACCGCTTCCGCTATGTGGTGCTGGTGGCTTTCGTCATGGTCACCTCGCTCATGGTCAGCTACACGCGCGCCCGCGCCGAGGCGCTCATTGGCCAGTGCAAGGTGGGTTTCATGGAGCGGCCGGAGCGCATCGTGCTCATCCTGCTCGGCGCCTTGTTCAACCACTGGGGCGTCATGGCCCCGGTGCTCTGGGTGCTCGCCGTCCTCTCCACCATCACCGTCGTGCACCGCATCACCTACACCTACCACAACACCAAGCACCTCGCGCCCCTGGCGTAACATTCCGTGGCGAAAGTCCGGTTTGGGATAAAGTGATACGGTAGTGGCAGATTCCCGCCGGAAAGGAGGAGCGCTCATGGCCCAGCAGCCATTCCTCAAATCGATCCACCCCGTCAACCTACTCTCCTTTGGACCGAAAACGGAAGAGATCGAACTGCGGCCGCTGAATATTTTGATCGGGCCGAACGGGTCGGGAAAATCGAATTTAATTGAAATCCTCCGGCTTCTGTACATGCTGCCAGAGAAAGAGCCTTGGAGCACTGTTCTTCAGACCGGCGGCGCTGATGAGTGGTTGTGGCAGGGAGGCCGAAACCCGAGTCCGCGGGCTTCCGTGACGGCAAAAGTCCAATGGGATATGCCACACAATGAGAGATTCACTGATGAGCCACTCGTCTATGAATATAAAATCGGCCTAGATAAATTCCAGACCCTGTTTCAAGTGGCCAGCGAATCGCTGCGAATGGCAGATCGCAATGACGGCTACCATGCCCAGAATACCGAATTTGTAAGAAGGGGCGCACAAGGGGAACTGCACGTTCGCATCTCATCTCAAGGCGAATCGTTACCCATCTTTGACTTGATTTCAGATCGTTCAGTATTGTCACAGATCGCGGATCGTCAATTGCTGGAATTAGGGGTGGGTAGCAGCTTGCCAGAAATCATAGAAATCCGTGATTTCTTTGATCGATTTGAGTTTCACCAGGATTGGGAGTTCGGAGCTGACCTAGCTGCCCGTGAGCCGATTCTTGGGGGCCAGAGCGTCGATAAGCTTGAGGAAAGTGGCCTCAATCTGGCGCAAATGATCGCTAACCTCAAGAGTTTCCACCGGCCGACATTCGAGCGCATGAACGAGCTGGTGTCCCGCTTTTCTGGAGATTTCAAATCGTTGGACGTGCGTCTATATGGGGCCAATCTTCAACTGGCGATCCAGGAAGAAGGCGGTTTTTCTACATCGGCCTATCGTTTGTCAGATGGAACCCTCCGTTGGATCGCGCTTCTGACGATCCTGCTCAATCCAAAGCCTGCGCCTGTAACATGCCTTGAGGAACCCGAGCTTGGCCTCCATCCCGACGCCATCCATACGCTCGCCGATCTGCTGGTCGACGCATCAACCCGGACGCAACTGATCGTCACCACCCACTCCGACGCCCTGCTCGATGCCTTCACGGACACGCCCGAGGTTGTCTGCGTCTGTGAAAAGGTTGAAGGGTCTACGGTGATCCGGCGGCTGGATAAAGAACGATTGAAGGTTTGGCTCAAGGACTATTCGCTTGGGCATCTCTGGATGAGTGGCGAGATCGGGGGGAATCGCTGGTGAGTGTCCGGGTTTACGTCGAGGGCGGAGGAAACAACAAGGATACGCTTAAGCGGTGCAATGAAGGATTTGCCAGCTACTGTCAGAAGCTGGCGCCAGCGAGCCGCCACCCAGGCATAGTGGCGTGCGGTGGCCGTCAGAGAGCCTTCGATCGATTTAAAACCGCGGTCGAATCCAGTCAAGGGAGCGACGTTTGCGTATTGTTGGTCGACGCCGAAGCTAACGTGACCTCCGCCAACCCCGTCCGACACCTTCATGATCGTGACGGCTGGGATTTCCCGGCGCTCGGCCGGCACAGAGTCTTCCTCATGGTTCAAGCGATGGAAGCGTGGTTTCTGGCCGATCGCGAATCCCTGGCGGCGTTCTACGATGGCGGGTTTCTGGTGAACAGCCTTCCGGCCAACCAGAATATCGAAGCCATTTGTAAGGAGGATCTCGAGCCAAGCCTGAAGCATGCTTCCGCGCCCACCAGGACCAAAGGCGAATACCACAAGGTCAAACATGGTTTTGCGCTTTTGGCGGTCATCGATCCCGCCAAGGTGGAGCAGGCTTCGCCGCACGCAAAGCTCTTGAACGACTTTCTGCGTGGCTTATGAGCCGCTGACTCACCGCCGCCCCTTTTTCCACTCCTCATACGGGATCCGCGGAATAGTGATGAACGCGTCCCTTGTCCGCGCATAGTTGCCCAGCCCGTTCATGCGGCCGATGGCGTGTAATTCCTCGGCTTTGATATAAGGCCCGGCCGGATCGATGAAGCGGTCTTCCACGTACACCGTCACCACGCGGCCCAGAACGATCCGTGAGCGGCCGATCTCCATCGTCGCGTATTCACGGCATTCGAGCGCAGCATGGGCCTCGGCGAGGCGGGGGACCTTGACCGACTGCGAGGGGGTTGTGGCAAACCCCGCCGCCTCCACTTCGCTAATCTCCGGAGGAAAATCAGTGGCGCAGATGTTCATTTTCTCGGCGATGTCCTCGGTGACCACGTTCACCACGAACTCGCCCGTGCGCCGGATGTTACGCGCCGTATCCTTGGGCGCGAATTCGCTGTCGGGCCGGTTCTGCACGCCCACCCCCACAATCGGCGGATCGGTTCCGAAGTAATTGAAAGCGCTGAACGGCGCAGCGTTGAGATGACCGCGCTCGT
>JASHUH010000485.1 GCA_030040115.1 Acidobacteriaceae bacterium
CAGATTTCCCGACTGCTAAAAGATTCGGGATGGAAGCCAAGCGAGTACATTCCCGACTCTGGAAGGCCGGTCCAAGGGATCAGGGTAGAGGTTGATTCTAAGAATCCGCGAAATTCGGAAGCAGGGAAGGCTCTGGTCTCTGCTCTTTTAATTGCTGAATTCAGCGTTGAGGGACCTGATTCTTTCTCGCCCTCACAGCTGAAATTGATTCCACTAAGCGGGACTCAGCCACCAGGCGCTTCTGTTCGATTGACGATCGGGAGAAAATAGATAGCATTTCCCACGCTCAAAATCGAGAAGCGGCTATGCTGCTGCTATCCGGGAATGTCAGCGCGGTTTGTCCAGTGGAATAGAGGTCCGAAACTAATTTCGTTTTTGTGAGATCGAAAATCCACGAGGACAATGAGTGCCAAAGAATGACAATGGTGCACCTCTATGCACTTACTGTACCCAACCGTTCGCTTTTGCTTCGCGCGCCGCATCGATGAGAATGAAAATCCGCCCCAAGCGGTGGGTTGACAGCGCTCCTTGACCCCACACATTGTGGTGCTAAGGAGCGTGCGAACCATGTTCGATTTCCCTTATTCTCCCATTTCATTCGAACCGCTGCTGGACAGTGATCGGGCAGCGGCAATCATTCAAGTTCACCCGAAAACCCTTCAGCGTTACGCACGAAATGGAATCGTTCGCGGCGTTCGTGCAGGGAAGCTGTGGCGATTTCGAGCCTCGGACCTCTTTCGATCCGGCGAAAGATACGTTCCACTCGACGACGACCACAAAGCACAGTAGGCTGAAAGTAGCTATCCGTGCCGCCTCACCACTCTTGAAACGGAGAAGAAATGAGACGGACACGTTATCAACAAGGAAGCCTCCAGCTTGTGGAGCGCAAGCACGAGCCGCGTGCATGGGAATACCGCTGGTATGAACCCATGCCCGATGGAAGCCGACGGCGCCGCAGCCTGGTGGTTGGGAGCCAGGAGCAGTATCCGAACGAGGCCGCAGCGAAAAGGGCCGTTGCGTCGCTTTTGGTCAACATCAATGCTGAGAGTCCGCGCTTCAACCTCGAACCGGTCACTGTTCAAACGCTCGTCGAACATTACCGCGAAAAGGAATTAGGCGAGGACTCTAACAAAACTTTCGCAACCTGCGAAACATACAAGGGCTACTTCAGGAAGTGGATTCTGCCTCGCTGGGGCAACTATCGACTGAAGGATGTCAAATCGGTTGCCGTGGAAGAGTGGCTGCGTTCGCTCGGTCTTTTCAACGGCAGCAAGGCAAAAATCCGAAACATCATGCACGCTGTTTTCAATCACGCTGTCCGCTGGGAGTGGCACGACCGGAATCCGATTACGCATGTGCGCCAGAGTGCAAAGCGGATGGAGATTCCCATTGTGCTGACGCTTGACGAGATGGAAGAACTGCTGCTGCACCTCGAAGAACCGACGCACACCGCGGTTCTTGTGGCGGCGCTGACAGGACTGCGTGCGAGCGAACCGCTTGCCCTCAAGTGGACGGACATCGATTTCGAGCACTACGAGATTCATGTCACCCGCTCGATTTCGCTTCAGCATGTGGGCGACTGCAAGACTGAGGCTTCGCGCAAACCGATTCCGCTGGACTCGCGTCTTGCGGAAGCCTTTTGGCGCTGGCGCGCTTTGTGCGCTTACCCACGGTCAGAGGACTGGATCTTTGCCAGCCCGCCATACGAACGGCAAGCAACCGTACTGGCCGGGCACACTGAACCGTTGGCATCTGCAGCCTGCGGTGAAAGCGGTTGGTATTAAAGGCAAGGTCGGCTGGCATACGTTCCGGCGCACCTATGCGACTCTTCTCAAAGCGAACGGGGAGGATGTCAAGACAGTGCAGGAACTACTGCGGCATGCCAACAGTCTGGTGACGATGAATCTTTACGCGCAGGCGGTGACCGATCTGAAGCGTAAAGCGCAGAGCCGGATTGTGGACATGTTGCTCGACAGAAACGATGACAAACAGAGCGCCGCGCTTATTGGAACAAAACGGACGTACGAGAAAATCATTCAATCGCGTAAGCTATTGAATTGATTGGCGTCCCCGACGGGATTTGAACCCGTGTTATCGCCGTGAAAGACCGCAGGCAAGCAGCAAATTCAACATAATAGCAAGTCTAGACGGCCTGGAACGCACTAAAACGGATATGGCGGAGTATCTCGTGGTCCCGAAGGGGTCCCGGAAATCCCTCTGATCTGCCCACCCTGAAACCTGGTTCCGAATCCCCGGCGCCCACCGGCATCTCCTGCCCTGTGCAACCTTACTTTACACCCATTTAGCCGAGTGCTTTTCCAGAGAATGCAAATGCGTCGGAGCGGCTATCCGGCCAACTGCGCGTGAAAAACAGCCCTGGAGCTTTTCGGTCAACAATACTCAGCTCAAGAAAGGAATTAATCATGGACGCAGACAAACCTGAAGTATCACTAGCACGGAAGCAGCGTTCGAGCGGACCTGATCCAGTCACCCTTGAACCCTTTGTGAAGCCGGATTCCATCGCTGAATTTCTCGGGATTGATCCTGGAACGGTGGTTCGATTCGCCAGGATTGGAATCATCCCCGGCTATCCGCTTCGTGTGTCGGGTCGCAGGACGCATTGGCGTTTTCTGTTGTCGGAAATTCGGGAAGCAATGCTCGCCAAAAAACGAAAGCGCGTGCGGGATGTTTGAGCTGGCTCAGGCATCCCAGCGCGTTCAAGCTGCATTCCGGGTTATCAGAAATACGCTAGAGCGCATATTTACAATTAACACGGCTCAGCGGAGTTTGACGCGCGCCGCCTTGGAACGGCTAGCAGAGGATGTTCCGTCGGAGGATGATGCAGCCCCAACTCGTGGTGATGAAGAGGAGGAAAAAGTCGAGCGTCCGCTCGGCCTGCACGAACAACGCCTTGGCACGGTGCTGTCGGTTCTGCGGGGAGTCGGCGCAAAACGGGTTCTCGATCTGGGTTGCGGCGAGGGTAAACTCCTTCGGCTCCTGCTTGGCGAACCGCAGTTCGAACACATTCTCGGTATGGATGTGTCTTGGAGGTCCGTCGAAATCGCTAGCGACAAGTTGAAACTGAATCAGATGGGCGAGAAGCAACGCGCCCGAGTCGAACTCATTCAGGGTTCACTGATGTATCGCGACAAGAGGCTTGAAGGATACGACGCAGCGGCCGTTGTGGAAGTGATTGAGCACCTGGATGCGCCACGGCTGGCGGCCTTTGAGCGTGTGCTGTTTGAGTTTGCAAAACCGGGGCATGTGATTGTGACCACGCCCAACATTGAATACAACGCCCTGTTTCCGACGCTGCCGGCCGGAAAACTCCGGCATCGTGATCATCGATTCGAGTGGACACGGAGCGAGTTCGAAGTCTGGGCGAACCGCATGGCGAGCCGTTTCGGATATACGGTCCACATTCAACCGGTCGGTCCGGTCAATGAAGGACATGGCGCGCCGACGCAGATGGGGATCTTTACACGAGGGGGAGAGCAAGCATGAAGATTACGATTCCTGAGCTTTCCCTGGTGGTTCTAATCGGTCCTTCCGGGTCCGGCAAGTCGTCTTTCGGCAGAAAGCTCTTTCTGCCCACCGAAGTCGTGTCTTCAGATGCGTGCCGCGGGCTCGTCTCCGACAACGAGAATGAACAGGCAGCGACCAACGATGCCTTCGATCTTCTGCACACGATTGTCCGGAAGCGGTTGGGACGTGGCCGGCTCACGGTGATCGATGCGCCTAGCGCATTTTTCTTTTAGATGTATACTTATTTTGGCGCTGCTCCGCGAATCAAGTTTCTATGGCGAGGGCGTATTCCGATGACCTTCGGCAGAGGTTTTTGTCTGCCTACGAGCGGGGCGAGGGAACGCTGGCGGAGTGGGCCGAGCGTTTCGTGGTGAGTCTGCCCTACGGGAAGAAGCTGCGCGGGCAGTTT
>JASHUH010000486.1 GCA_030040115.1 Acidobacteriaceae bacterium
CTTGGTCTTTGCCGGTTTCCGCACCGGCTTCGATCTGACGCAACTCGTCTCCCACCGGTTTCCGCTGGAAGAAGCCGTCAAGGCTATTGAGATTGCATCGCACCCCCAGCCCGGATCGATGAAGATTATGATTGAGCCTGAACCGGGAGCGGGCGTGCAATAAGAAGAAAGGGAAATTCGATGGCGCCGACGATGAAGGCCGCAATCCTCCACGGCCGCAAAAGGGTCGAAAAGGTCGTGGAAGGCGGACGCAGGAAAGTTGAGGATGTCGTCGAGGGAGGCCTGAATACCGTCGAGACGGTCGTCGAAGCGGGTTTGAACACGGTCGAGACGGTGGTGGTCAAGGGCCGCAGGAGGGTGGAGACTGCTGTTAGCCTGGGCCGCAGGACGGTTGAAAAAAACCTTCTCCACCGGCGCAGCACCATGAAGGCCGCAGTTCTGCATGGGCGCGAAGATATTCGCATCGAATCCGTCCCGGTTCCGCGCGCCGCGCCCGGTGAGTTAGTTGTCCGCGTTGGCGCCGCGCTGACGTGTGGCACCGATTTGAAGGTATTTCGCCGCGGCTATCACGCGCGCATGATCGTGCCGCCCGCACTGTTTGGCCACGAGCTGGCCGGAACGGTGGTGGAGGCCGGCGAAGGGGTGGCGGATTTTGCTCCAGGTGATCGGGTAGTGGCCCTCAACTCATCACCTTGCGGGGAATGCTATTTTTGCGAGCGCGGCCAGGAAAACCTCTGCGACGACCTGATGTTCAACAATGGCGCGTACGCGGAGTTCATTCGCATCCCGGAGCGGATCGTCGCCAAGAACACCCTCCACGTGCCGGATCACGTGCCCCTGGAGCATGCGGCGCTGACGGAGCCCTTGGCATGCGCGGTGCACGGCTTTAAGGATTCGCATCCTCGGTGCGGTGACGTGGTGGCGGTGATTGGCGGTGGACCCCTGGGATTGATGATTTTGCATGTGGCGGCTCTGGCGGGCTACGAAACCATCGCCATCGTGAAACACGACGGTCAAGTGGAGGCGGCGCGGCAGTTGGGCGCGGCGCACGTGGTGCAAGCCGAGACCATTCGCAACGCGATTCGCGACGCCCGCGCGCTCACGTCGAGAAGCCGCGGAGTTGATATTGCGATCGAAGCGGTGGGGACTCCCGAAACTTGGCAGGAGGCGCTGGAACTGGTGCGTAAGGGTGGTACGGTGAATTTTTTCGGCGGATGCGCCGCGAATACGCATGTGACGCTCGACACCAATCGCATTCACTATAGCGACATCACCATGCGCGCCACTTTCCACCATACGCCGACGATGTGCCGCGAGGCTCTGAACCTAATTGCGGGCGGACGGTTCCAAGCAGGCGCGTTTATTACCGGCCGCGCGCATCTCTACGAGCTCAATCGTGTTTTTGAGACGTTGATGAACCGCTCCAGCGAGATCAAGACGGCCATTGTGCCATGAGACCGAACATGAGCGGGGCGAGCGTACAACCGGAGAATGCATCGAGCGCGGCGCCTGAAGAACTGCTCGCCCGGGGATGGGCGGCGCTTCCGACGGATTATCGCATACCGGAGACGACGCCCACACTCGAAGAAGCGCGCGCCTATTGCCAGCGGCTGGCCGAGACCCACTACGAGAATTTTCACGTGGCAACCTGGTTTTTACCCGCCAGGTTGCGGCCACATTTCCACTCCATTTACGCGTACTGCCGCATTGCCGACGATCTGGGAGATGAGGTTCCCGATCGCGCCGCGGCGTTAGCGCTTCTCAATTTCTGGGGACGTGAACTGGACGCCTGTTACGAGGGCCGGGCGCGGCACCCGGTGTTTGTCGCGCTGGCTGAGACCATTCGCGCCTGCGCGATTCCCAAAGAGCCATTTGCCGATCTGCTTATCGCATTTCGCCAGGACCAGACCGTCACCCGCTATGAAACCATGGAGGATGTGCTCGGCTATTGCCAGTACTCGGCCAACCCGGTGGGGCGGCTCGTCCTCTACGCCTGCGGCGAAGGGAACGATGAGAATCTCCGACTTTCCGACTCTACCTGCTCGGCGCTGCAGCTGGCCAATTTCTGGCAGGATGTGCGGGTCGATTTCGCTAAGGGGCGCGTGTATCTGCCCCAGGTCGACATGCGGCGCTTTGGTGTATCCGACGCGACCCTTGCGCAGGGCGTCGCCACGCCGGAATTCCGAGCCTTGCTGAAGTGCGAAGTGGATTACACGCGGTCGCTCTTCGAAGCGGGACTGCCGCTGATTGGCCGGGTCCGCCGCTCGCTGGCCGTTGACCTCGATCTGTTCAGCCGCGGCGGCCTCGAGATTCTGCGCGCCATCGAGCGCCGGAACTTCGACGTGCTCAGCGGCCGGCCGTCCCTCGCGAAGCGGACGAAGTTGGCGCTCGCGTTGCGCGCCGCGGCCGGCAAAGCGCTGCCCTTCCTGCGCCTGCGCCCTCAGTCCGATCGCGCGCGATAGAATCGCATTGAGCCTCGCGTATCGGTTCGGCCAAGCCGGCTTGGGGATTAAGCCTTTGCTGCAGGTTTTCTCAAGAAAACTGTAACCAATGCAAGCAATCCATGAAGTTCCGGCGCGTCTAATCAGGCGAACCGTACTTACGCCATCGAGATGCCGGAATTAATGCAAGACCAACCATTGGGCGAGTCGAGTCTTGCCGCTGCCTACGCGGCATGCCGCGCCATCGCCAAACGCAAAGCCAAGAATTTTTATTACGCCTTTGTCGCCCTGCCCCTGGAGCGGCGCGACGCCATTTGCGCGATCTACGCCTTTATGCGCCAGGCCGACGATCTGGCCGACGACGAGACGCTTTCGCGCGGGGAACGACGCGGGCGGCTGGACGCGTGGCTGAGCGACTGGCGCAGCGCTCGCCAAGGCGGAGACTGCTGGAGCCCCGTCTTCCTGGCGGTGCGCGACGCCGTGGCGCGATTTGCGATTCCGCTTCACTTGCTCGATGAACTGGTGGCGGGGGTCACTATGGATCTGGACCATGCGTCCGCGGGTGCGCCGGACACCTACGCCACCTTCGCCGATCTTTACCGGTATTGCTATCTTGTGG
>JASHUH010000487.1 GCA_030040115.1 Acidobacteriaceae bacterium
GAGACCGCTATCCCGAACGTGCAATCGGTCGTCTTCCCCGGCGCGCCCACAGGATACCTAGTGCCTGGGGATCCGGGAGTGCCCAGGACGCTCGCGCCAACCCGTTATCACAATTTTGGGCCGCGCATCGGCTTTGCCTATGAACCAAGCTCCCGGGAGGGCTTCCTCGGCAAACTCTCCGGCGGCAACCAGATGAGCATTCGCGGCGGCTTTGGCATCTTCTACACCAATATCCAAGATGAATCTGGATTTATCGAAGTGGGCGACGCCCCATACGGCGACTTCTACGACAGTTCCTACACGGTGCTCTTGTCTAGACCCTTTATCGACTCCGCCAACCTGGCTCCGATTCCCACTCCGTTCCCGTTTGCCTGGCCGCCCACCAACGTTTCCAAGTCGAACCCGGATACAACCTTCAACTGGGCGTCGGTCGAGCCTATCAGCGGCTCCGCTCTGCTCAAGCCGAACGATGTCATTCCTTATGTGGAAAGCTACTACCTGAGCATTCAACGCGCCCTTGGCGGAAACACGGTGTTGAGCGCGGATTACGTGGGCAGCCAGGGCCGCCATCTGATGACTTCCGAAGAGGCGAATCCCGGCAATCCCGCTTTGTGCCTCAGTTTGAGCCAGCCCAGCGACGTAGCTCCAGGGTCGCCCACCTGCGGTCCCTACGGCGAGCAGAACGTCTATACTGCCACGAACGGGACGGTGTACAACAGCACGCGCTCGCCTTTCGGCATCGACCTGGGCAGCAATGGATATATGGCTTCCGTCGCCATGTCCAACTACAATTCATTGCAGCTGAACCTGAGACATTCCAGCAAGCTGTGGAACGTTCTGCTCGGCTACACCTATGGTCGTTCGTTCGACAACGGCTCCGGATTGACCGATGTCACCAATGTTCTGAACCCGAGTCTCAGTTACGGTCTTTCCAATTTCGATTTCACGCAGTATTTCGTAGGCAGCTACACCATTCACTTGCCCTTTGACATGCTGACCCAAGCCCACAGCTGGCAGAACAAGGTCGCCGGGGGCTGGAATGTTTCCGGCATCACCAAGTTTGCAACCGGAACCCCGGTGGGTATTTCCGAAAACGATGACTACTCCCTGGTGGGCACCGGCGGCGTGGATGAGCCAAATTACACCCCCGGCCATCTTGCCGGCAACCACAATCCGCGCTCTGGCCAGGCATACTTCAACACCGCCCTCTTTACCCATGAAAATCTCGGCACGTTCGGAACGTCGCGCCGCAGGTTCTTCCACGGTCCCGGCTTGAACAACACGGACATGGCGCTACTGCGCGATTTCAATATCCACGAAAGAAACACTTTCGAGTTCCGCGCCGAGGCTTTCAATCTCTTCAATCACGCGCAGTTCGACAATCCCGGCGGAAATTTCTCCAATCCTTCCGCCTTCGGGATCGTGACTTCAGCGAACGCTCCGCGCATCATGCAAATTGCAGTAAAGTACGAGTTCTAGGCCTGGGGCCACGGAGACGCGAACGGGAAGCATGGTGTGCCCCAGGCTTCAAAATGGAGACTGGGGCGCGCATTTTGCGTACAAGGACCAAGCTGACGAATCAAAATTTCCAAGCACGGCGTGGTGAAGCCGTCCCATGCGCCGCGGATGATGCAAATGGTAATGAAATACTCTTTCTGAAAAGAAGGGCGCCGCGCCACCGATGGGCGCCGCAAACTTACGCCGGCGTTTTGCCCGGCGGCAAAATCTCATAAGGGCGCATCATCTCGTTGTCTTCGTGCTCCAGAATGTGGCAATGCCAGACGTAGCGGCCGGCGTAGCCTTCGAAGGGCACAAGGATACGGGTGACCATGCCGGGGTCGGCGCGGGCGGTGTCCTTCCAGCCGGATTCAAAGGCTTCCGGCGGTTGCGCTGGCGCGGTATAGCGCAAGGCGCCCCGGTTCATCCATTCGAATGTGTCGAAGGGACGGCGATCGAGAATCTTGAATCGCACCAGGTGCAGATGGATGGGATGCGAGTCATCGGTGAGATTCACCAACTCCCATATCTCCGCTGTGTTCAGCGCCGGAGTCTCGGTCACCGGCGCGCTCCAGTGGGTGTTGTTCAACAGCATGCCCATGGACTGTTGCACCTTGTCGAGCCGTTCGTCCAGCGTGAGCCGGCGGCTGCGGACCGCTGCGGCCTCGCTCATCTCCTGGTCCGGTTCCGCGAGGACTGAAGGCAGATCGCCGTCCTGGCGGGCGCCCTGGTTGCCCACCCGAAACTGGAGGATATCGAAGGAGTCGCTGACCAGGCGGACATTCGATGCGGCAAAGGGGGCAAAATCCACCACGATGTCGGCGCGTTCGGCGGGCGCCAGAGGAAGGCGGCGCGCCGCTACCGGGGCGGGCAGCAAGCCCTGATCGTTGGCGATGACGTGAAAAGGCGCGCGGTTCGAAAATCCGAATCGGTAGAACCGTCCATTGGAGCCGTTCATCAAGCGCAAGCGGTATCGTCGCGGTTCGACTTCGTGGTAAGGCAGCAGCTTGCCGTTGACCAGGATGGCGTTCCCAAAAACCTCCGGCACCCATGGACGGCCGGGATCGGGAGAAACCGGGTAGAACAGTTGACCGTCCTGGGTAAATAGCCGGTCGGCGATCATCAACGGGATCTCATACGGCCCGGCAGGAAGATGCAAAGCGCTCTCGCGCGGTTCGCGGACGATGAAGAACCCTTGCAGACCGGCATAGATGTTGAGGCGGTTAATGCCCATGGCGTGGTCATGATAAAAGAGCAGCGCCGCGCGCTGACCCGAGGGATAGAAGCAGGACTGCGTCTGTCCGGGCACGATCCATTTTTCCGGGTATCCGTCACTTGCAGGAGGGGTGCGCCCGCCATGCAAGTGCACAACCGTGCGCACTTCCGGCAAGGAAGCTCCCGCGCCTTCGAGAGTGTGGTCGATGGGCAGAAAGTGATGTGCGGGAAGGCCATTTTCCCAATCGATCATCACGGGCCGGCCGCTTTGGGTTTCAATGGTCGGGCCGGGAAAGCGATCGCCGAAGCACCACATCCGGGTGGGCGGCACATCGCGATGAATTTTGATGAGAGCCTCGCGCATGGGGATGCGGTAGTGGGGAATAGGTTCGCCAGGTTTCCCGAGGGGCGCGCGCATTCCCGCGGGTTGCGCAGACTTCGGCAGCGGCAAGGGATCGACAAACGGGGCCAGAGTGGACGGATCGAGGGCCGGCGACTGCTGGAAGCGCTGGACGGAGGCCTTAACCGGCGGCTTTAGTTGGAATGCGGCAAAAGCGCAGCCGGCGTTGCGAAGAAAAACGCGGCGGGATGAATGAAATCGATGGGGCATTGCTTCATTGTCGCTGGAAGGAGGGCGGTATCCCGGTGCAAGCCGTCCGGCTCTTCGCAGGTTTGCAAAGAGCCGGATCGCCGAGGAACTATCAGTGTATGCCGCCCATCGGCTCGCCCGTGGTGGGATTGAGCAGATAGGGGGCGCGCATATCGATGTGGCTGAAGTCGAACATATTGTCCAAGGAGCCGGCAATGGCGTCGAACGAGCCGTCGCCGATCCGTTGTCCGCCCAGCCAGTTGTCTTCGATAAAGCGGATGATCGAACTCTGGTCGGTCAGGGTGTGGTCGACGAAATTCGCCCTGGCCCAGGGAGAGATCACCATCATGGGAATGCGCGGACCGTAGCCGCAGCGGCCCTGCGCGTGAGCCGCGCCGCTCGGCCCGGGCAGCGCGGTGTCGGTTCCATTGCCGCAATGGCCATCTCCGGTGAGCATGTCATCCGCGGTGGTGGACTGGTTCACGATTTCGCCGAGCTGATGATCGTACCATCCGTCGGAATCGTCGTAATTGAGGATTACCGCCGTCGAAGACCAATACGGCGTGGACATCAGGAAGTCGATGACGTTGACGACGAAGGTCTGTTCATCGAGCGGATCGGAGTAGCCGGCGTGGGCGTCCTGGTAGCCGGGAGCCTTGAGGAAGCTCACGGCGGGCATGTTCCCCGCCCTCACGGCGTCGAAGAAGTCGTGGGTGTCGTATTGATGGTGAACGGCTCCGTCGTCGTGACCGATCATGGCCACCGAAGAGGGGCGAACGTGCAAGAGATTCGACGTGGAGGTGTAGTACTGGAAGGGCTCGTGATGTTCGATATAGTCGGTCTCCGTTACGCCCGTGACCGCGGAGGTGTGAGAACGGGCGCATTCGGTGGTTCCGTTGGGGTTGGTAATGGTCAGGTCGAAGCCCCCTTCGAACCATCCCCAGGTGATGCCGGCCTGGTCGAGCAGATCGCCGATATTCGCGCCGCCCATGCTGACCTGGCCGCTGGTGGTGCCGGTGCACTTGTCGCCAATGGGATTGGCGTCGCTGATGAGCGTGTAACCGCCGCTGCCGTCGCCGACGATGTCGCCGCTGGCGTTTATTTCGTCGGTTACGTTGTTGGTCTGGCCGGAGATAAGGTTAATCGCCCCCACCGACGAAGGGCCGAAGGTGCTCCCATAGGAGTTGTCGTTGAGCGCATAGTGCTGGGCGTAGTTCCACAATGCGGTGACGGTGTTTCCGTCGTAATAGCCCATCACCAGTCCGGTGGTGGTGTCAGCCGAGGGTGGAGGGCCCGGGGTTCCGGTGAATTCCGGGAAGGAATCCATGAGCCCGGCATGGAAGGCTTCCTGCTCCGGGGTGTAGTCGTGGTCCTGATCGGCGGTTGCGGCCTGGGAGCGGTCGAGCCGGAAGGGGTTGGACGCTCCGGCCCCGTTGCCGGCGGTGTTGAGGAAATTGGGATTGGCGGTAAGCAGCGCGGCGGTGAAGCCGTTCACGCTGGGAGTGCCGGGAAGGGGGATAAAACGCGGCTCGCCGGAGGGATTGGTGGCGTAAGGGTAGGTCCCCCAGTAGTGATCGAAGGAGATGTTTTCCCCGAAGATCACGACTACGTGCTTGATGGGAGTGGCGGTGTGGCTGAAATCGGCCTGTGCGCTGCCTGCAAGCGGATTCGCCATGCAGGCGGCGGACAGGAAGAGAGCGACCCAGAACGCAGGGGGTTTTTGCATCGATGATCCTCCATGCCGGGGTGGTGTCTTCTTGCGGTTTGGGGAAGTCGTCTAGTTAGGGCCTGTGGTGGGGAGTGCGAGATCCTTTCCCGAACTCGAAGAGCCCGGCTCATTCGATCAATAGCGGGTCATTGTTCATGCAAGGTTACAAAATGGTGAACGCGGCGAGAATTTTCCGCGGCCGCGCCTGCGGTTTTTCGATCATGCTGTGGTGACTCGTCAGCTTTGGAACTTTACACTCAGGAGAAGCAGAGAAGGGTTCTATAGCCGGGGCAGAATATGGATGTTGTCGAAGGTTTGTTGAGCGGCGTCGCATTGCCACGGATGGTCCGAGTAAGGCAGGAGTTTGCCGCCCCCGAGATTTCCGATGCAGCCGCCACTTTGCGCGAGGAGCTGCGACGATCGGAAATAGCGCGCCGGTTAAGGGCCGGCATGCGTATTGCCGTGGGCGTGGGCAGCAGAGGCGTGGCGAACATCGCGACGATCGCCCGTGTCGCCATAGAGGAGTTAAAGAGGCTGGGGACCTTGCCTTTTATCGTCCCGGCGATGGGCAGTCACGGAGGCGCCACCGCAGAGGGACAGAAGCAGGTGCTGGCGAGCCTGGGAATCACCGAAGAGAGCGCCGGCTGCCCCATCCGCGCAACCATGGAGGTGATCGAAATTGGAGTTCTGGGCAATGGTATTGCGGCGCTCATCGACAAACACGCCTATGAGGCGGATGGGATCATCGTCATCAATCGCATCAAGGCCCATAATGCGTTCAGCGGCCCCAATGAAAGCGGGCTAGTGAAGATGATCAGCATTGGCCTTGGGAATCAGAAGGGCGCCGAGGCGGCTCATGCGCTCGGCTTTGGACGGATGGCCGAGGTAAGCGTTGAGTTGGCTCAAGTGAAACTGGCCCGCCTGCCGATCCTGTTGGGCGTGGGAGTGGTCGAAAACGCCTATGGCGGGATGGCGAAAATTGCGGTCATTCCTGCGGAACAGATCATTCGCGGGGAAGCAGAGCTACTGGTCGAGGCCAAGCAGCTCATGCCCAGGCTCCTGGCGCAGCCGCTGGACGTTCTGATCGTCGATCAACTGGGCAAGGAATTCTCCGGGGGCGGCATGGACCCTTTCATCACCGGCCGGGCTCCCACTCCTTATGTGAAGCCGGGACCCGCGGCGACGCGATTAGCGGTGTTGGACGTTTCGGAGCGGAGCCACGGCAATTGCTGTGGGATCGGATTGGCCGACATCACCACCCGCCGGCTGTTCAACAAGATGGACTTCGAGTACACCTATGCGAATATCTTGACTTCAACGGTGACCGCCTCGGCGCGGATCGGCTTGATCATGGGTTCAGACCGCCTTGCCATCCAGGCGGCGATCAAGACCTGCAATGTTCAAGACTCCAATCGAATCCGCATGGCGCGTATCCCCAACACTCTGCATGTCGCCGAGATTTACATTTCCGAATGCATGATGGAGGAGGCGAAACAGCGCTCCGACATGGTGGTGCTCGGGGAACCGCAGCCATGGCATTTCGATTCGGCTGGAAATCTCGCCGATATTGGGGTTTTGCATTCCGAGTAAGCCGGGCATGGCCGAAGGGAGAGCGCAGGCGCAAGGCAAAGGGCGACAAGGCGTTATTCAGCAGGGCGGATCACGATATTGCGGAAATAGACATGGCCCTTTTCGCTGCCCTGCAGGTAGATGGGGCCAGGCTCTCCTTCGTGGCTGTCGAGCGCGCCGCCGGTGAGGCCGGGAATCTCCCGATTGTCGATCACGGTGACGCCGTCGAGGGCGACGGTGACGCGGCGGCCGACGAGGGTAACGTCGTAGGCGCGCCACTTGGCGGTCACGCGGGGAAGCTCGGGCTGGGGCGCGATAAAGGCGTAAATGCCGCCGGTGTGGTGGCTGGGGGGCTCGTCGGCAGACTCGTTTTCAATCTGCAGTTCGTACCGGCCGCGCAGATAAACGCCGCTGTTGGATGCGGGGCCGTTTTTGAATTCGAGGTGCAGTTTGAAATCCTGGAATTTCCTGTCGCTGACGAGTTCGGGACCCTCGCCCGGGCTGACCATGTCGCCGTCAGCAACGGTCCAGTGGCCGGTCTGCGGGAAATAGCCGGATTTGAATTCATGCCAGCCGTCGAGATTTTTGCCGTTAAAGAGCGAGAGGGGCGCGCTCCAATGGGGTGCGCCTTGCCGGACAAGAGACGGGGCACGTACGGCGACCCAGGTCCAGGGAGCGCCATCGGGACCATTGGCTGCGCCAACCAGCCGCCCGTTCTGCAGCGTGGCGTGGAAGATCAGGTCGCTCTTTGCGGCTTCTTCTTCTTTCGGGTCGACGAAGGTAAGGACGCCGTTCGAGACAGAAGCCTTGGGGAGCGGACGAGCGTTGCCCCAGCGGCCCGTCATGGTGGCCTTGAGAAAGCCGCGCTGCTCGGAGAGATCGAGCCAGGAGGGAATCTGGCCGGCGGGAGTGGCGATGGTGATGTTCCAGCGGCCTAGAAATGGCTGGAGAGAGGAGGACGACCCAGCGGAGCCAGGGTCGGCGCTTGCGGCTGGGCAAAACCAGAAAAAGGCGATTGCGAGAACGGCGGCGAGCGGCAAGCGAACTTTCATGACCCTGGAGCTCCTTTCAGAAAAGGATGGGGGCAGAAGCGGGGCTGGAACCGAGCCTCCATCGATCGCGCGGGTAGCGGGTCAGTTTGAATTTGCAATCCCTCCGTGGCGAAAGCCGCGCGCATTTTGAAGGATTTGTCGTAGGGGCTGAAGCCCATACCCTTTAAACCGACCCACTGCCATCACGCGCACTTGCCGCAAGCTTGTTCTACAACTTCACGGTCTGGGTCGCGTCATCCCAGAAGACCTGACGCTTGCGGAAATAGGACTCGTTGGCCATGTGGCAGGCGATGGCAGTGTGATTGCCAAACACGGCGTCCTCCACCACAGGTTGGCGTGTCTTGACGGCCTGGAAGAAGTTCCAGAGATGCGGCCGATAGTCGTCCCAGTCATCGCCGGAGTAGACGACCCGCTGCGAGATGGGCTCCTGGCCAATAGCGGGATCGTGCTTCTCGCGCCACGCGTGCTCATACTTGTTGCGCATGGGCTGGGGAAAACCGACATCGTAGTAACTGGGAGCGTTGTCCTCACCCGTCTGGTGCGTGTAGGCGATGCTGAATTCGCCGGTATCGAGGATGCCGTGGGGTCCCATGAAGCGCGCCTGTTCGGGAGTTTCGGTGCTGAGGCCGAGACGCACATAGACGGGAACGCCGTGATAGTCGAACAGGACGGTGTGCAGGTCCGGCATATCGCGGCCATCTTTCCAGCGGAAGATGCCGCCGAGGGCGACGGCGGAACGAGGCGGCTCGTTCCAGCCGAGGGTGGCCTGCATGCCGCTGAGCAGATGCACCATGAGGTCGCCGGCCACGCCGGTGCCATACTCGCGCCAGCAGCGCCAGCGGGCGAAGCGCTCGGCGTTGAAGGGAATTTTCGTTGTGTCTTTGAGCCAGGTATCCCAATCGAGGGTGGAAGGCGAAAGATCGAAGGGGGGTGGATATTCCCACGCGCCCGTAGGGTCGTTGCGGCCCAGGGAGAGTTCGACCATGGAAACCTCGCCGATGGCGCCGGAACTGTAGAGTTCGTGCGCCTTGCGGCAGAGCGCCGAACTGACGCGTTGCGAGCCGACCTGAACGATGCGCTGGTGCTGCTGAGCGGCCTCGACCATGTCGAAGCCTTCGGCAACGGTATGCGACATGGGCTTTTCGCAGTAGACGTCCTTGCCGGCTTTACAGGAGTCGACAACGATCTGGCGATGCCAGAAGTCGGGCGCGGCGCAGAGGATGCAGTCGATGTCTTTGCGGTCGAGGAGCTCGTGGTAATTGCGGGTGGTGGGAAGATTGGGGTTATTGGTCAGCTGCTTGGCGAGGGTATGACGGCCGTCATACAGGTCGGCTGCGCCTGCGCATTCCACGCCGGACAGGGTGAGGGCGGCGGAAACAAGGCTGGAGCCTTCCATGCCCACGCCAACGATGCCGAAGCGAACGCGGTCACCGGAACCGGCCGCATCCTGCGGCGCGGGAATAGCTGGAGATTGGAGAGCCACGACAGTACGGCTGGAGGCAAGCAAGCCGCCGGTCGCCAAGGTTCCAGCTTGCAGGAAACGGCGCCGCGAGAAAGCAGAACTCATAACGAAAATCCCTCCATTACAGGAAGAAGCAAGATGATTGTGGGGCCACCCCGCCACTGGAATGCACCCTACGGATGCCGAGCCGAAGCGATGCCTGCCTGCGGTTCCCGGCACGTTGAACCTCCGCAGGCCGCGCAGTTTCGTTGCTGGTGGCTCGGACAACCATGGTACTCGCAGTGGGGGTAGACCGACAAGAACAAGGGCGGGTGCAGCTTGCGGGCATCCCGCGCCCGCAGAGAGGAGCTGGCCTGGATCGGATGGTGGGGAGGTTCGAGAACGAGGGGTGAAAAACGGCGCCTCCGATGAGGATCGCCACTTGTGTAGGGATGGGGTGAGCCTTCTGTGGAGGCGGTGCGCTTTGCAGAAGACCTTCATCCTGGCGCCGGCAACCCGTATCATTGCATCCGAACCGCTATGCAAGCTGCCGCCGCGCCAACACCGCCATCGCCGCAAGTTCCCGTTCTCCGGGTCGAAAGCCTGCGCAAGCATTACGGCCCGGTCCAGGCCGTCAAAGGAATTTCCTTCCAGGTCTGTCCCGGCGAAATCGTCGGTCTGCTGGGCATTAACGGCGCCGGCAAAACTACCACCATCAGCATGATCCTCGGCGTACTCGAGCCCACCGCGGGCTCGATCCACATCGGCTCCGTGGATCTTCTCCGCCATCGCTCCCGGGCCCTGTCTTCAACCAACTTTGCCGCCGTTTACGCACCGCTCCCCGGCAATCTCACCGTTTACGAGAATCTGCGCGTGTTCGCGCTGCTCTACGGAGTGCACAACTTCCCCGCCCGCCTCCAATCCGTCCTTGACGCCTTCGACCTGCACCAATTCCGCAACACGAAATGCGGTCTGCTTTCTTCCGGGGAGCAAACCCGGGTGGGACTCGCCAAGGCCATGCTCAACCGCCCCAGCGTCCTCCTCCTCGATGAACCCACGGCCTCGATTGATCCCGCCAGCGCCCGCGATATCCGCTCCACCATCCGCTCCTTCGCCGCGCGAACCCGGACCGGCGTCCTCTGGACCTCCCACAATATGTACGAAGTGGAAGAAGTCTGCTCGCGGGTCATGTTCCTTTCCCAGGGCGAAATCATTCTGGAAGGCGACCCTCGCGCCCTACCCGCCCAATACGGCAAGTCCACGCTG